>JANWZD010000009.1:0-131942 GCA_025054935.1 Dehalococcoidia bacterium
CGTCGAGGGTGATGACGCCGCCGCCGTCGATGGTCGTCGGCAAGGTGATGACAAGCGTGCCGGTGATGGGGATCGTGGCCGTACCGCAGTTGAAGGTGACGGTCCCGCCGCCGGCAAGCGCATTTTGGAGCTGCGCTTGGTTGGTGCAGTTGGTGACGGTGCCGCCGGCCTCGAGGAGGCGGGGGAAGAGGGCGAGAGCGGCGCAGAGAGCACCTGTGCCGACCGCCGCGAAAATCACCGACCACCACCCGCGCCTCATCGTCCGCTCCTTTCCGTCGGTGACTGGGGCGAGTGTATCGGAGCGTGCGGGCGAATTCAACGAGGGGGTGCGGCGCGGCGGACTAGCCGGCGGGCTGGTTGATCGCAACGACGGGGACGAGTTGGCGCGTGCCCCCTCCGGACGGTGGTGTACCGCCTCCGGGCGGTGGAGGCGGTGTGCCACCCTCGGGCGGCGATGTGTCGCCCCCAGGGGGTGGGGCAATGCCGAATTCGTAGGCGCCGACATCGCAGGCTGCGCCGACGGGCCGGGCGACGCCCCGCTGGTCGGTGGCTGGGCAGGCGCCGGTGGCGGCGTCGATGGCGGGGCTGCCGGGGAGGAGCGCGCGCGTCAGCGTTGGCCCGCCGTTGTCGGCGAGCGGGCCGAGCAGCGGATTGCTCGTGTTGACCGACGCGCCGCAGGTGGTGTCGGAGACGAAGTTGACGCCCTCGTTGGTGCCGGCAGCGGCGCCGGTGCAGACGGGGGTCGTGCCGGAGACGATGCTGTTGGCGAGGACGCGGCTGCCGCCGCTGGTGGCGATCGTGCCGTGGGTGGCGGGGTTGTCGGTGACGGTGCTGAAGGCAACGCGGGTGGGATCGGAGGGACTGTCGTTGAAGATGGCGCTGCCGGTGATGGCGCTGTTGGCGTGGAGGGTGCTGTTGGTGAGGGTGACATCGCCGGTAGGTCCGCCAGTGCTGATAGCGCCGCCGCTGGTAGCGGAGTTGCCGGTGAAGGTAGTGGCAGTGATCTCCACCAATCCTGCGATGTATATCCCCCCACCGCTGCTGCCGGCGGTGTTGCTGGTGAAGGTGGTAGCAGTGATGAAGGCTTCGTAGCCCCACAACCCGCCACCCTCGTCGCCAGCAGAGTTGTTAGTGAAAATGCTGCCGGTAATGAGGCCTTTGCCGTACCACGCGGACTGCAGCAGCCCGCCGCCATAGTAGCCGGCAGAGTTGCTGGTGAAGGTGCTGGCGGTGACGATGGCGGTGTCGGCAAGCAGCCCGCCGCCGCTAGTGATAGCGTGGTTGGCGGAGAAGGTGCTGGCGGTGACGACGGCCTTATCAGCATAGAGCCCGCCGCCCCAGCCGCCGGCATTGCTCATGAAGGTGCTGGCGGTGACCGTCGCCGCGGTGTTGGCGAAGAGCCCGCCGCCGTTCCAGCGGGCGGTGTTGCTGATGAAGGTGCTGGCGGTGATGACGGCCGTCTCGGCGTGCAGCCCGCCGCCGTTCCAGCGGGCGGTGTTGCTTTGGAAGGTGCTGGCGGCGATGGTCGCCGGACCGTCGGCAAGCAGCCCGCCGCCTCTGGTATGAGCGGTGTTGCTGAGGAAAGAGCTAGCGGTCACAGTTACGGCAGCAGAGGCCCACAGCCCACCGCCGCCTCCAAGCAACGCTATGTCGCCCTGGAAGCGGGAAGTATTGCTGGTGAAGGTGCTGCCGGTGATGGTCGCCGGACCTTCGGCATACAGCCCGCCGCCCCAATACTCGGAAGTTTTGCTGGTGAAGGTGCTGGCGGTGATGACAACCATGTCGTAGGCCAACAGCCCGCCGCCGCTGTAGGAGGCGGAGTTGCTCATGAAGGTACTAGCGGTGATGATCGCTGTGCCAGAGATAAACAGCCCGCCGCCGAAGCGGCCGGCGGTGTTGGAGATGACCTTCACCCGGTCGAGCGTGACGGCGCTGGTGGAGCGGACCGCCCCGCCGTCTTCGCCGGCTCCCACGCGCCCGCGCCAGAGCGTAATGTTGACGAGCGTGAGCGGCGCGCTGGCGTCGATGATGCGGCGGGCGTTCTGGCCGTCGAGGGTGATGACGCCGCCCCCGTCGATGGTCGTCGGCAAGGTGATGACGAGCGTGCTGTCGATGGGGATCGTCGCCGGCTGATTCGTCCCATTGCAGTTGAAGGTGACGGTCCCGCCGCCGGCAAGCTGCGCCTCAAGGTCGGTTTGGTCGCCGCAGTTGGTGACGGTGCCGCCGGCCTCGAGGAGGCGGGGGAAGAGGGCAAGGCTAGCGCAGAGCGCGGCCGTGCCGACTGCTGCGATACCGACGGCCCACCACCTGCCGTTGCCTTGCATCGCCGCTTTCCTCTCTTCGGTTTGGCACAGCTTGAACGAGGAGGCAGTCAAGCGCCGGGCGAGCGGGGAGGCTGGAGGAGCCGCCCGGCAGCGCATCCTCGCCCGCGGGCTGGTCGGTCGCGTCAAAGAGGAGAGCGCCGCGATCTCGTCAGGCGAGCGGCGGTCCGCCGAAGCGGGGAGCGCTGCGCGGCAGTGCCGCCCGCGCCGCCCAGCGCTCGTCGCTGCTCGGCTCCGGGAGAATCGGTGCGGCAGGGCGGCGCGATCCAGCGAAGAGGGCGCCGGCGCTCCTGCCGGCAGCCGGCCTTGCCATCGCGGTGGGGCGCCTCTGCTGCGCCGCGATGCTCCGCCGTCGGGGGGGCAGCGCTGCGGGCTTAGCGAACGCCCGCCGGCGCGCCGCGGACAACCGGCAGCCCCGCAGCGCGCCAGCCGTCCATGCCGTCGCGGACGTTCAGCGCGTTCGTCCGACCGCGCGCCCGCAGGAGGCTGGCGGCGATGACGCTGCGCGTCCCCCCGGCGCAGACCACGGCCAGCGGACGGTCGGCGGGCAGCCGCGCAAGCTCGGCAGGGACCTGAGAGAGCGGGATCGACAGCGCTCCCTCGATATGCCCTTCTTCCCATTCGGCCGGCTCGCGGACGTCGACAATGACGAGGCTCGGCTCGCGGCGCCGCCGTTCCGCGAGCTCGCGCGCGCTCAGCTCCTCGAGCGGGGCGAGGTCGAAGCCGGCGGCGCGCCAGGCGGCCACGCCTCCCTCAAGATAGCCGCTCACTCGGTCGAAGCCGATGACCGCGAGCGCTTCGGCGGCGCGCCGCGCCTCGGCGTCATCGTTCGCGACGATCAGCAGTTCGGTCTCCGCGGAGACAATCAGCCCGACACGGTTCTGAAACTGCCCGCCGTGCAGATCGACCCCGATTGCGCCCGGGAGGTGCCCCGCGCTGAACGCGGCCGGAGGGCGCACATCCAGCACGACCGCGCCCGCAGCGGCACGCTCGGCGACCTCCGCCGGGCTCAGCGGAAGCGGCGACGGCCGCGCCGGCGGGCTGGCGGCCTTGTTCAGCGCGACGATGCGCAGCAGGTTCGGCGGCCGCTCCGGCAATCCCTCGGTCGTGAAGCGGACAAACGCTTCTTCGTCGAGCTGCAGACCGGGATTGAACCGACGCTCGTAGCCGATCGTCGACCCCGTCATCCGGCTCGTCACGCGGCCGCAGAGGGAGCCTGCGACATGGGCAGGGTAGACGAGCGTTCCCTCAGGCAGCGTCAGCAGCCGCTCATGGAGCGAGCGATAGAGGGTCCGCGCTCCTTCAACGCCGGGAATGGCGAGGTCCGGCCGAGCGACATCGCCGACAAAGAGCGAATCGCCCGTCAGCACCAGCCACGGGTCGTCGCCGCGCGCGCCGTCGATCACGGCGATGGCAATATGCTCCGGCCGGTGGCCGGGCGTATGAATGACGCGCAGCCGCACTTCGTCAAGGACGATCTCGTCGCCGTGCTGCAGCGCCAGGTGCGGATAGGCGACGCCGGCGTCGGCGTGGATGGCAACCGTCGCGCCCGTCCGCCGCGCGATCTCGTGGTGGCCGGAGACGTGGTCAGCATGGGTATGCGTCTCGATCACGTAGCGGATGGTCAGCCCTTCGCGGGCAGCCTCAGCGAGGATCTCCTCCGCCATATCCAGCCGCGGGTCGACAACCGCAGCTGCGCCCCCCGCCGAGGCGACCAGATAGCCGGCGCAGCCGATATCGTTGCGGACGAACTGTTTGAAGTACACGGGCACCTCCTAGGACGCCTGAGGAGTGAGGGCGGCCAGCGCTCGGCGAAGACGCGCTTGCGCCTCCGTCGCGATGTCATTCAGCGCGGGGTTGCCGACAATGCCGAGCATGGCGTGCGGGTCGGCGATGTCGACGCGGCTGCCGTCGCCCTCAGCGCGGACGACGACGTTGCAGGGCAGCAGCAGCCCGATCTCAGGCTCAGTTGTAAGCGCGCGGTGGGCAAGGGGCGGATTGCAGGCGCCGAGAATGACGTACGGCGCTATCTCGACGCCAAGCTTCTCCTGAAGCGTCTTCCGGACGTCGATCTCAGTCAAGACGCCGAACCCTTCCGCCTTCAGCGCTTCCTTAACGCGGGCAACCGCAGTCTCATAGGGAAGATCGAGATGGGCGCCGAAGCCATACGAACTCATGAAACCCTCCGCAGTGGAACGTCGTTGTTGAGCGCGGCGGCGAAGCGGTCGGCCAGTTCGCCCTGCTGGCGGAGCCGGTCGAGCAGCAGCTCGCGGGTGATGTGGCATGCATCGAGAATGCGGCGGTCCGCGAGCGTATAGTGCATCTCGACACCGACCCGCTCCGCGCGGACGATGCCGTGCTGGCGCAGCACGGCAAGGTGCTGACTGATCTTGGTTTGCCGCTGGCCGGTCGCCTCGACAAGCGCCTTCACCGGCCGCGGCCCCTCGCTCAGCAGGTCGAGCAGTTCGAGGCGGGTCGGGTCGGCGAGCGTCTGGCAGAGGTCCGCTTGGAGACGGAACAACTCACGCCGATCCATCAGGATACCTCTTTATTCGAAGATGCGAATAGAATACCAGCTTTCTCTCCTCAGTGCAAGAGCTCTCCCCGTCATTGCGCGCCGGGCGCCGCCCGGCGCGGCACTCCCGATCTAGCTGGGGCCGTTCCTCGCCGGCGCGATGAGGCGGAGGTCCTCATCGTTCGGGAGTGCCGCAGCCCGCGCTGCGGGCCTCGCTATGACGGTGAGAGCGCGCAGCGCCCGGCTGCTGCCGAGGCCCACGGAGCAGGAGGCGAACGGGGCCCAGCGCTGAAGGGGGGCGAGACGAAGCGGCTGCTAGGGCGCGATGAGCAGGCAGAGCCTTGCTATGACGGGAGCGGGGCGTGAGGGCCCTGCCGAGGCATGACGGCATGGGGGAGGGCGTCGGCGTGCTGCCTCATCTAGGGAGGCAGACGATCGGATCGACCTGTGCCGGGCGATCTCGTGCCCGTCCTGCGCAGCACGCGGAGTACGCGGCAGCACCCCGCCGCGTTGCCGTTGCGCTCAATCCCCGGCATGCTGGTGTTCGTCCCGCATTCGGACAGCGTCGCCGTGGCGGCGTGGCTAGAGGCCGCATTGTCCCATGCGATAGGTGCTCTGCTGCGGCGATGGCGGGAGGCGCGCCGTCCTGGGGTGAAGCGAGGCGGCAGCTGAAGGAGGGTGAATTGCCGTCGCGGCGAAACGCTGCCGTCATTGCGCGCCGGGCGCCGCCTGGCGCGGCACTCCCGAGCGTCAGCGGGAACGGGCGGCCGTCAGCGGCAGGTATAGTCGGGGAGAATAGGCGTATTGCATGCTCCCCGCGGCTGCTCCGCCCAATGACGCGGGGGCTCATGCTCGCAGCGCAGGAGGAGCGCGGGAAGCGCGCTAGGCCGGAACGGGCGCGCCCTCGAGGTCAGAGGTAGTTTGCTCCCCCAAGACGCGCGCTAGTTCGGCCGCGTCCATCGTTTCGTGCTCGATCAGGTACTTCGCGATGGCATCCAGCTTGTCGCGATTCTGCTGGATCACGTCAATCGCGCGCTGGTAGGCCGTCATAATGAGGGCGTGCACCTCTTGGTCGATCTCTTCCGCCATCTTCTCGCTGTAGTTGCGCGTCTCGTTGATATCGCGTCCAAGGAAGACCAGTTCTTCACGCCGACCGAATGTGCGAGCGCCAAGCCGTTCGCTCATTCCGTACTCGGTGACCATCGCGCGGGCGATGCTTGTTGCTTGCTTGATGTCGTTCTCCGCGCCCGTCGTAATCTCGCCGAAGACGACGGCTTCCGCAGCGCGGCCGCCAAACGCCACCGCGAGCTGGTCGAGGAACTGCGATTTGCTCCAGAGATGGCGGTCTTCTTCAGGCAGGAAGCGCGTGTAGCCGCCCATCATCCCCCGCGAGACGATCGAGATCTTGTGCACGGGGTCGGCGTTTGGCAGCAGATGGCCGACGAGGGCGTGGCCCGCTTCGTGGTACGCCGTCACTTCCTTTTCCCGGTCGGTAATGACACGGCTTTTCCGCTCCGGACCGGCGACCACGCGGTCGATCGCCTCTTCGAGTTCGTCCATCCCAATCAGCTTCTTGTTCCGCCGCGCCGCCAGGATCGCCGCCTCGTTCAGCAGGTTCGCGAGGTCCGCCCCGCTGAACCCCGGCGTCTGCTTCGCGATCGTCTCCAGATTGACCGTCCGGTCAAACGGCTTCCCCCGCGCATGCACCTCGAGGATCTGCTTCCGCCCGTTGATGTCCGGCCGGTCAAGCACTACTTGCCGGTCAAACCGGCCGGGACGCAGCAGCGCCGGGTCGAGAATGTCCGGCCGGTTCGTTGAAGCGATGACAATGACATTCGTGTTGGTGTCGAAGCCGTCCATCTCGACGAGGATTTGGTTGAGCGTCTGCTCGCGCTCGTCATGGCTGCTCCCGAGGCCGGCGCCGCGCTGGCGGCCGACGGCGTCGATCTCATCGACGAAGACGATGCAGGGAGCGTTGCGCTTCGCTTGGTCGAACAGGTCGCGCACGCGGCTGGCGCCGACGCCGACGAACATCTCGACAAATTCCGAGCCGCTGATTGAGAAGAAGGGCACTCCCGCTTCTCCCGCGACCGCCTTCGCGAGGAGCGTCTTGCCGGTGCCAGGCGGGCCGACGAGGAGGACGCCGCGGGGGATGCGGGCGCCGAGGGCGGCGAAGCGCTCGGGATATTTGAGGAACTCGACTACTTCCTGCAGCTCCTGCTTCGCTTCATCAACCCCGGCGACATCCGCAAACGTAACGGTCGGCTTGTTGCCGCCGAACATGCGGGCGCGGCTCTTGCCAAAAGAGAACGCCTGATTTCCCGCGTTCTGCCCTTGGCGCATCATGAAGAGGAGCAGTCCGCCAAAGAGCAGCAGCGGCAGGAAGTTGACAAACAAGCCGAGCCATTCGCCAAATTGGCTCGGCTCTTTGACGATCAGCTTCACCTGGCCGGGATTGTTGCCGACTTTGACCCCTTGCAGTTCGAGCAGAGCTTGCATGCTGATCGCGCTTTCCTTGCGCGACTGCAGTTTCGTTTTCGGGTCATTTGCCAGCGTCGCGACGATAGAGTCCCCTTGTACTTCGATTGTCGAGATCTCGCCCTTCTGCGCGCGGTCCAGAAGCGTGCCGATATCGATGGTGGTGCCGCTCTCCGGCCGGATGAAGATCGGAAGGAAGATCGCGACGAGAATGACGAGGATCAGCAGGTAGACAAAGGCGTTGCGAAGGCCTTTCCGGTTTGGCATCAACGTCCTTCCGTGGGGCGGGGCGCCTCACCGCAGAGACGCACAGGCGGCGTCTGCTGTCGGTTAACTCTACACGCATATCCGCCGCCTTTTCCAATATGTCCACTCGCCCGGGCGGAACGGGCGCCCGACGGCCGCACCGCCGGCGCCCCTCCTGCTCCTCCCCCATGCCGGGCCACGCTCATGACTGCGCCTTAGGAACGGCGCGCAAACCGAAACGAAGCCAGCTGATGCCGCCTTGGCGGTCGCGCAGGAAGTCGGCGCGCAGGCCGGCGAGCGGGCCGTCGACCGCGATCACGGTGTCGCGTCCGGTAAACCGCAGCCGCGCCGGTGTTCCCGCACCGTCGCGCAGGGTGAGGACGCCGTCCTCGAGCGCTACCTCATAGCGAAGCGGGAGCAGCGCGCGGCTGGTCGTGTTCTCGAAGACATAGCGGCCGAGATACGGCTCGAGGAGGTCTGGCGCGAGGTCAAAAAACGCCGGCGGATTTTCGGGAATATTCAGCACGCGGCTCATCATCCAAGTAGTCAGTTCCTGGATCAAGGCGTGGGCACTGCTGCTGTTGCCGAAGATTGCGAGCGCGAAATCGCGTTCGGGGTGGAGGAGCACAAACAGCTGCTGGCCGTCGGGCGTGCTCCCGACGGCTCCCGCGAAGCGCTGCCGCTGGGCGCTCCAGAGCAGCCAGCCGATGCCGATGCCGTCGAGCGCCAGCCACGCTGCGGACCCTGCCTCAGTGCGCGGCGCGCGCATGTAGGCGAGCAGCGGCAAGAGCATCGACGGGGCGCCGTCGCCGAGGTGAAAGCGGAGAAAGCGCAGAATATCGCGGAGCGAAAGAAGCGCGCCGAGCGCCGGGTTGAGCCCGCGCGGCGCCCCAAAGGGCCGGATGACGCGCGGCGCGCTCTCGCCATGGCCAATGCTGATGGGCTGGCTCATCACCTCGACAACATTGAAAAAGGATCGGTCCATCCGGAGCGGCGCGAAGACGAGCGCGCGGATCGCCTCCTCGAAGGGGCGGCCTGTGACAACCTCGATCACGCGCCCGGCGACGCAGTAGGCCGCAACGTTGTAGGACCAAAATAGGCCGTAGGGAGCCGTTTGGGGGAGCTCGCCCATGCCGGCGACATAGCGCGCGAGGGCATCGTCGCTGCTTCCGGTGTCGGTGTAGTCGTCGCCCCACCAGCCAGTCCGATGGATGAGGCAGTCGAGCAGCGTCACCTGCCGGGCGGTGCTCTCTGTGCCGGCGCGAAAATCGGGGATCCAGGCGCGGATCGGCGTCTCCAGTTGGAGACGCCCCTGCTCGACGAGACGAATGATCGCCGTGGCAGTGAGGGCGGGCGTGAGCGGCCCTGCCGGCAGCAGCGTGTCCTCGCTCAGCGGGTAGGGCGCCTCGACATTCGTCACCCCGAGCCCGGCTGTCCATTCGCGGCCGCCAGCGGCAACGCCGATCGCTGCGCCGGGGACGTTGTAGCGCTGCATGCCTTCCCCGACCCGATTGAGCAGCTCGGCAAAGTCGATGTCGAGCGGGGCGCTGCCGGTTCGCTGAACCGACGCTAATGCCGCGCTGGCGGCGAGCCCGCCGACGAAAGCGCGGCGCGAGAGACGATGGGACACTGGCGCGACCTACTTTCCCCCAATTCTAGGGGGCGAGCAGGGCGTGCGGCTGCTACCGCTGAGCGCTGTCCGGCGCGACAACAAACTCGATGCGATTGCCAACCGCGCTCAGCCGCTCGGCACGGAAGCCCGGCAGACGGGCGAGACTGGCCGTCAACGGGTCGGCTCCGCTATAGCGGAGCGAGAGCACGAGCGCTCCATTCAGGAATGACTTCGTTCGGACATCTTCGACGCCCGGCAGCCCCGCGACTGCCTTTTGGAAGGCGATCAGGGTGCTGAAGCTGGAGAACGGCGAGGCTGTCAGTTCATACGTCTCGGCGGCCGGCGGAGGGGCAGGCACTGTCGCTGCCGGCTCCTCCGCCGCTGCGGCCTCCTTCTCAGCGACTGCCGCGTCAACCGGCGAGGGCTCGACGGCTGAACTGGCGGCCTCGGCAGCGGCGTCAACGGGAGGAGCGGGAGCCTCGGCGGGTGCTGCCGCTTCCCCGACAGAAACTGCTTGGGCGGTCTCACCAGCCGTCGCTTGCGCTGCGGGCTCAAGGCGCTCAGCAGCCGCGGCCGGGGCAGGAGCGAGGGGCGGCTCGGTGGTGCTGACCAACTGGTCGGCCAACTCGCGGAGCGCCGCCACTTCCCGCTCAGCGAGCTCGCGAAGAGCGTGCGCGATCCGCCCTGCCTCGCTCTGCCACGCTGTTTCACGCTCTCGGAGCGACTGCATATCTTGGCGCGCGGTTTCAAGCTCGCGCGCGAGCCGATCGCGCTCGTCGCGCAGCTGCCCAATGCGCAGTTCTGCCTCGGCCAGCGCTCCGCGCAGCCGTTCTCGCTCTTCAATCAGGCTGCGGTTTTCCACCTCGAGGCGGTCAACCTGTTCGGCGATGGTAGCGAGCATTCGAAGCTGATCGCTGACACGAAAGTGGGGAAGAGCGCTGGTTTCGTTCATGCGTGTTCCCTCTCTCGAGTTGTCACTAAGCAGCGCAGCGTGCTGCGGCGATCTGCCGCCACGCGGCCTTTCCGTTTCGGCGCTCTCCCGGCTTCACGGTAAAGCGCTTGCACTCTTTCGCGAGTGTATGAAGTCGGCTGGTCAGGCGCAAGGAAAAACCGCCGCACCGCAAAAGCTGCTTGCTTGCTCTTTCGGCAGACCCATCCGCTTTCTTGATGGGCTCGCGAGGCGCCAACCGCGGAGAAGAAAGGGCGCACCGGGGCGAGCGCGAGAGAGGAGGAGAAAGCGCTGGCTACGGCAGCACGATCAGGTCGGTCTTGCCCGAAGTCAGCAGTTCTGGTCCGCTGGCGCGGACGACGAAGGTGTCCTCGAGGTGGAGCTGGCCGAACCCGGCTTCGAGATAGGCAATATCGATATTCATCGTCATGTTCAGTTCGACCGTCAGCCCCGGCCGGCGCGGGGAGTCGGTGTGCTCCAGTCCGACCGAGTGGGGGACACACACCGAATACTCCGTGAAGCCCTCGCGATGCACGGTCTCACGCACTCGGGCGGCAATCTCCTCGAAGCGGACCCCCGGCTTCACCATCGCCAGCCCCGCCTCGAACCCTTTGCGCAGCGCGTTGAAGCGGCGGACGACCGTTGGGCTCGGCTCGCCCCAAGAGACGGTGCGCCCGAAGTCGCCGAGATAGTGCGCTTTTGCGCCGAGCGCATCGATCATGAACCACTCGCCGCGCTGGGGGCGGTAGTCACGGAACATGTGCTGATGAGTGCCCGTGTGATGAGGGGAGCCGCCGAGGAGGTAGCGGCCGTCTCCGCCGCGCAGGGCCAGTGCCGCCTTATAGCGCCGAACGACCTCTTCCCACGTCGCCGCGTTCGGGATGAAGCGGATCGCTTCCAGCGCTGCCTCTTCATTGGCTATAGCCGCCTCGCGCATCGCGGCGATCTCCGGCTCCGTCTTGATCATGCGCACCTCGCGCATCAGCTCGATGGCGTCGAAGGCGGTGAAGTTGCTCTCCGGGAGCCGAGGAACGATCCGCGAGTCGTCGAAGCCGATCTTCTTGCCGAGCAGAGCGCGGTCTTTGAACACTTTGACGAGCGCCTCGAAGTTGGTCTCGCTGCGGCGCGGGGCGAGGCGGTCGCTGAGAGCTTTCAGCCGCTGCTCTGACTCGAGGAGGGCGACCGCATCGTAGTTGATCAGTTCTCCTCGGAAGACGGGGTAGTAGTCGTGAATCCAGAGGGCAGCTTCCGTGGGCGCCGAAAGCGCGAGGTTGGAGAGCACGAGCGCAGGGTCGCCGACACGCGGAACGACGGCGAAGGCGTACCACGGGAATTCCCAGAGGGGCGGCGTGTCGAGGCCGGAGAGATAGTACACGTTGTGCGGCAGGGCACAGACTACCGCATCCAGCCCGTAGCGGCGGAGCATCTCGCGGACGCGGTCGAAGTTTGCAAGCTGCGGGATTGTGCGTGGACCGGCTGCAGAGGCGGTCGAGCCGTCCCCTCCCGGGGTGGTCACGCTCGGCGCTGCAGTGCTGGGCGGAAAGGGCGGAGGAGCAGCAGGAGGCGCGCCAGTCGCAGCGAGAGCGGCGCGCCGAGCCGAGAGCGCGTCGGTGACGGGTACTGCTTGGTCAGCAGTGACGGGCGGTCCCCATTCTCCGCCGCCGCGGCGCGGCGTGGACGGCGGTGCTGAGGGCGAAGAGGGCGCAGCGGGTGACGGCGCGGCTGCAGCTTGGGCGGCGAGGGCGGCACGGCGAGCGGCGATGAGGTCGACCGCAGGCGGCGCCTCCTCCTCTGCAGTCAAGGGCGGTCCCCATTCTCCGCCGCCGCGGCGGCGCGGAGTTTCCGACATGGCCATCACAGCCTCCACGTTTCCGGCGACCTCACCGGCGCATTGCGCTGATTCTCGCACTCCTTGAAGGCGGCTGGCAAATGCTCGCGGGTGCGGGCAGCCCTTTGCCGTGCCGCGGCGGCGGTCGGCAGTTCAGGCACACCAGCTAGGCGCCGAGCAGCAGCGCGTGCGCCCGGGAGCAGAGCAACGCGAGCGCGGCGATCGGCGGCGGGGCGTTTCTCCTGCGAGCGCCCCTTCGGCGGCAAAGGGTGGTCCTTCCCCCGCTCGCTTCCGCGCCGAGAAAGGACAGTCGGCCGCGGCCAAGCGAGGCGTGCCCCTCGCTGGCGCGATGGCGCGCTCACGGCTCTTGCAAGGCTGTTCGCCGGCGAAGAGAGGACGCGAGGCAGGCGAAGTACTGGTCGAGCAACCGGTTCGCGAGCGAGCGGATAAGCGGCTCGCCGAAGCGGAGCAGGACCCCTTCGAGATGCCCGTCACAGTGGTAGACGAGCGTGGTGGCGGTGTCGCCGCTCAGGCGAATGACTGCGCTGAGCACGCCAAGCGCGGTTTCCGCGTCGAGCTGGAACGAGTGGGGAGGCACCGGATTGACGAGCCGAATGCGCCCCTGATACGAGCCGCGCAGGAAAAGCATGCGGATTGTCGCGCGGACGTGATAGTCCGCTCCGTCGCGGCGGACCTCGCGGCAGCCCGGAATGCAGTCGCGGAGCACGAGCGGGTCAAGCAGGGTCTCCCAAACGACGAGCGGCGGAGCAGGCAGCGTGCGGCGGCCTTCGAAGCGCATAGGTCATCCACAAGTGTAGGAGAGCGGTCGATATAATCCGGCCGATGCCGTTCTGGTTTGAACCCGTCGTCACCGGCTTCCAGCTGTGGTGGGAAGCCACGCTTCAAGGGGTGACCCCCTTCGTCGTTCGGGTCGTCCAGATCCTTATCGTCGCTCTCATCCTCTGGATCATCGCTGCCCGGCTTCGACGCGCGCTCAGTCAGGCCCTCGCCGGGCGGTTGGAAGATCACACCGCGTTCCTGCTCGATCGGGCAGTCGTGCTGCTGGTCTGGACGACAATCGGCGCAGTCGCGCTCGCGATTTTCGGGGTCGACCTGACTGCTCTCGCCGCCGGGGTCGGCATCGCGACGCTCGCCTTCACGGTGGCAATGCAGGATGTTCTGCGCAACTTCATTGCCGGGGTCTACCTGCTGATCGAACAGCCGTTCCGCATCGGGCAGCGAATCAAGGTGAAGGAGTTTGAAGGCGCGGTTCAGTCGGTCAGCGTGCGGGTCACGATTTTGCGATGCGATGACGGCGCGCAGGTCGTGGTGCCCAATGCGGTCCTGTTCAGCGAAGCTATTGTTAATCGGGACGCCTGCGCGCCTTCGAAGAGGGAGAACAGGACGGCTTCATCAGAAGAAGCGGACGGTACCCCCTCATGATCGTCAGCCGCACGTTTGAGGTGTTCACGAAGGGCAACGACGACGTCATCGATCTGACGCCCGCACTCCGGAATGCCATCCGCGAAAGCGAGCTAACGCGGGGAACGGCGACACTGTTTGTCACTGGCTCCACCGCCGGCCTGACCACGATCGAATTCGAGCCCGGTTTGGTCGCTGACCTCGCCGCCGCCTTTGAAGCGATTGCGCCGCGCAGCCGGGTCTATGCCCACAATGAGCGCTGGCACGACGATAACGGCCATGCGCATATCCGCGCCGCGCTGCTTGGCCCGTCGCTGGTCATCCCCTTCGCTGACCGAGTTCCTCTGCTCGGCACGTGGCAGCAGGTCGTCCTCGTCGATTTCGACACTCGCCCGCGCCGCCGCGAGATTGTCTGCCAGCTCATGGGTGAGTGACGGCGTTTCGCGGTCGTCGGGCGGCGGCCGCGCCGACGGAAGTCGGAGCACGTGTCCTCCAGCGGGACGCCACGGCTGGGGCAGCAGGCGTTCTGCGTCGCGGATGCGGTACGCTCTCTCTGACGACCTGCCCGTGGCGTCGGCGCAACTCGCGCAAGGAGGGGTGTGGACGAGAAAGAACTGCAACGCCGGGCTCAGCTTGCCGAAGAGATGCTTCTCACCGACGAGCGGCTTCGCGGCGGGCTCACGGACGACCAATTCGAAGAGATTTTGCGCTGGGCGCTTCCGCTCGCCCACGAGGCTGCTGCGGCGACGGCCTCGATCGAGGAGCGCGCCGCCGCGGACGCCGCTCTCGAAGAACGGATGCAGCAGCTGCGGCAGCTGGTTCGCCAAGCCGTTCGCTTGGCTGAAGAGCAGGCGGAGGCGTCGGCGGCGCCGGCCGCCTGGACAGCGGACGGCGGCGATGCGCTCCCGAGTAGCGGCGGCGAGATGTCGGCGCTTCTGACGGCTCCGTTTCCTCCGGCGGCAGGAAGCGAGCAGCCCCAGGCGCCGACGCGCTCCGAGGATGAGCGCGTCGGAGAGGATGACCAGTAATGGGACGCCGGCTTGTCGCTTTCTCGGTCGCGCTCGCTCTCCTCGCGCTCTGCTTCTGCGTCGTCGTCGCGGTGGCGCTGCCGCGGCTGCTCGAACAGGCCGGCGCGCTCGGCGCCGCCCCGGTGCGCAGCGGCAGCTGGTACGAGGTCTGGTTTACGGTTCCGGGCTCGCCTGACCGGCCGGCTGAGCGGCGCAACAGCATTGATGAACGGCTCGTCGCCTTCATCGACGGCGCGCAGCGGCGTCTTGATGTCGCTGTCTACGACTTCGATCTCGCGAATGTGGCAGAGGCGCTCGTGCGAGCGAAACAGCGCGGCGTCGAGGTCCGCTTCGTAACAGACGCTGACACGGTGGGAAGCGACAATCGCGCCATCCAGACGGCGATCGCCCGGGTGCGGCAGGGCGGCATCCCCATCGTCACGGACAACCGCGGGGCGATCATGCATCACAAATTCGTCGTTCGCGACAGCGACGCCGTCTGGACCGGCTCGTATAACTTCACCGCTAACGACACATTTCGTCACAACAACAATGTGCTTGTGATCTTCTCGCCTAAGGTTGCCGAAAACTACGAAGCAGAGTTCGAGAAGATGTTTGCTCGCCGCCAGTTTGGGCCGAGTAAGCCAGCTGGCGTTCCGAACCCGCGTGTCGTGATCGATGGGTCCGCAATCGAGACGCTGTTTGCTCCACAAGACAAAGTCGCGGAGCGCGTTGTCGCCCGCGTGCGTGAGGCGAGAACAAGGATCGTCTTTCTGGCGTTTCAGTTCACCAGTGATTCGATCGGCGACGCAATGATCGCGCGAGCGAGAAACGGCGTGAAGGTCGCCGGTGTTGTTGAGCGCACGGGCTCAGAAACTCAGTTCGCCGAGTTTCGAAAGCTGCAGGCTGCCGGCATCGAGGTGTATCAGGATGGCAATCCGTACATCATGCACCATAAGGTGATCGTGATCGACGATCGCATCGTCATGCTTGGCTCCTATAACTTCTCGGAGAACGCCGATCGAAATAATGACGAGAACCTCCTGATCATCGAGGACCGCGGGCTTGCGCAGCGCTATCTCGAGGAGTTTGACCGCGTGCGCGAGGCGGCGCGCCGCGCAGAGCAGCGCTAAGGCGGCGCAGCCGGCTGGACCCCGGGGACCTTCGCTGGAAAGGTCTCCAGACGAGCTCCCAAGGCGCTCGGGAACGGCAGGTGAGCAGTCTCTTCGCGGGAGAACGTCTGGGCCGGCTCCTCGCTGCTGGACGCCGCCCCTTCCGAGCAGGAGGAGGCTGCTTGCCTTCTTGCGCAGGCGGATTGACGGGGAAAGAGGATAGCGCGTATAAGATACTGCACTCGGGAAGCGGCGCTGCCGCTGAGCGGCAGCGGACGGCGAGGAAGCCGAATGCAGCGTTTGCTGGCAACCGACTGGTCTCTAGGCGACACCGCAACAGGTTCCGTTGCGGTGTCGCGCGTTTTCGGGGGGCGCCGTTTCCTGAAGCAGTCTCGGTGTCGGGAGGTTCCATGAACTCGAGCGTCATCGGCAAGATCGAGAAGGCCCGCCGCTACGCGCAGGAGCGCAACCGCATTCATTTCACCTCGCTTTCGGCGACCTTCCATGGCGAGAACGCCGATCACACGGTGACGCTGGAGAACGGCCGCTGGCACTGCAGCTGTCACTTCTTCAAAGGCTGGAACTTCTGCAGCCATACGATGGCGTTCGAGCGTGTGCTCGAAGGAATGCTTCCGGCCACTGCCCGCGCCCAAGGCTTGGACTTCGGAGAGCCGCCAGCCGCCTCACTCTAAGCTGAGCGTTCCCCCTCCAAAAGTGAGCACTTGGCCCGGGCGGACAGGCACCCGGGTCATTCCCGCTTCGGCTGGCTCCGCATCGGGCAGAACGCCCTGCTGGCTCCGCAGCCGATCATCAACCAGCAGCAGCCACCGCGTTTCGGGGGCGAGCGCAGTGCGCTGCGGCGCGGCGGCAAAGGGGTCGACCCAGAGGCTAGAGCGCCACTCCGGCAGGTAATACTGCAGGTGGCGGTAGCTGTCGTACGAGAGCAGGAGGATTGTTCCGTCGTTCGGCAGCGCCCGGATCGCGGCGATCTTCGCGGCGAGGAGGCGATCGCTTTCGCGGACCCCCTGCGCAGTGAGCAGCCGCGGATAAAAGAGAAAGATACCGGCGTTGAGGAGGGCGATGGCGGCGATCATCACGCCCGCAATGTCGCCGGCCCGCTGCCCGGCGATGCGGCACGCCAGCACGACAATCGCGTGGCTTGCGAGAAGCGCCAGCGCTGGCAGGAAGCTGAAAACGTAGCCCGGGTCACCGATGTGGATGAAGACATAGAACAGAAAAAGAGGGGCGAGCCAGATCAGGAAGAACAGCCAGCGGCGGTCGGGCCGCGGTCGCCAGCGGAAGAGCGCGAGCGCTCCTGCGCCAAGCGGAATAACCATGGCATAGAGGGCATACCAGGTGTAGCTGACGAGGTCACGAAGGGTGGAAAGCAGCGCTGGAACGCCGCCGCGCGTCGAGGAATAGCGGTCGAGCACATCCCGGTCGGTATAAGCGTGAAGCACCGCGAGGTAGCTGCCAAGCCCGCCAGAAAGCGCAATCGTCGGAAGAAGCCACCCGCCGACGAACACGCCTGTGAGCGCGACGGCGGCGAGGCCGCGCCGCCATCCCGCTCCCACAAGCCCTGTCAGCCAGAGCGGACCGAGAAGCAGGAGCAGGTCGGGGCGGAAGCCGGCTCCAACGCCGTAGGCGACTGCAAGGGGCAGCCACGCGCTGCGCTCTCCCTGCCAGGTCGTCCGATAGGCGCTCCACGCGACCCACGCCGAGAAAACCGCGAGCGCAGGATAGGCGAGGGCAAGCCCGCCGTAGCTCCAGAACGTCACGCTTGTCAGCACGAATATCCCCCCGCCAAGACCGGTCAACCGGTTGAAGACGGCTGCGCCGAGAAGGTAGGTAAGCGGCGGGGCGGCGGTGCTCAGCAGCAGGGTGACAGTGACCAGGGCAGCGTTCGCGTCGCCATTGAAGAGCGGCACCAGCAGGTGCCCGACCGCAACGTAGAGGAAATAGCCCGGCGGATGCGGATGGTGCTGCGTCACATCGTAGGCGCGAGTGGCGAGCGCGAAATTCGCCGAGTCCCAGTTGAAGAGCATCGTCGTCCGGAAGGGGAGCCGGCTCAGGAAGGTGGCGAGCGCTAGTGCTCCTGCAACGAGAGCATCCCGGCGTTCAGGGCGGGACGGTGAGGACAAAAGCAGCCAAGAGGTCGGTTTCATGACCCGAGACCCATCCCGTACAATCGTAGCGGAGGGAGGCTCCCGGCGATGAAGGGCCGCGTTAACTCACCCGTTCTCGTGCTCAACCAGAACTACGAGCCGTTGAACGTGACGAGCGCTCGGCGCGCGATCGTGCTTCTGGACCGGGGCAAAGCCGAGGTGCTTGAGCACGGCGGGGGAGTGGTGCGATCGGCGCGCCACGTCCACCCGCTGCCATCCGTCATCCGTCTGATCTATCTCATTCGCCGCCCGCGCCCGCAAGTTCGGCTCTCGCGGCGAGAAGTGTTTCTGCGCGACAACTACACCTGTCAATACTGCGGGGTAAAGTCGCGCGACCTGACGCTCGACCATGTTCTGCCCCGTCAGCGCGGCGGCAAACATGTGTGGGAGAACTTGGTCAGCGCGTGTAAGGCCTGCAACCACCGGAAAGGCAACCGGACCCCCGAAGAAGCGCGGATGCAGCTGCGGCGCGAGCCGCGTCGGCCGAGCGCCAGCGCGTTCTACATCTTCGCAGCCTATCTGCACCAGCAGAATGGCTGGCACAAGTTTCTGCCGGTCGACGACTACCCGAACGAAGCGGCGTCCTGAGCGGGCAGACCGAGCTGCGGCGCCGGCAGAGAGAGTGCGCTAAGCTGGTCGGGAGAAGCCGCTTCAATCGCGCGAAGCCACGCCGCAGTCTCGGCGCGGAGCTTTTCGAGGTCGATCTCGTGGCAGCGGGCGGGAAAGGGCGCGAGGTAGTCGAGGCCAGAGCGCAGTTTTGTCAGCGCGCCGTGGCGGTTGCCGCGGCGCAGGTGATAGAACCCGACGGCGATGTGGAGAAGCCCCTGGTAGACGCGGCGGACCGCTCCCCTCTCCTCGCGCCACAGCTCCTCTAAGGTCTCGTGGCAGGCGAAATAGTCACCAGAGTTGAACTGGCGAATGGCGCGTGCCAGCGCCGGCGGACCGGGCTGAGCGCAGGCCCTCCTCGCCGTGGCGAGCTCTGGCGCGCTGAGGGAGCGGAAGCGTTCCAATGACACGTCATGATAGTACGAAGTCTCGGCAGGAGGAGGGAGATGGCGCTCCGCGAGCGGCTGATGAATGACCTGAAAGAGGCGATGCGCAGCGGCGACCCGGTCCGGCGCGAAACCCTTCGCTTGTTGCTCGCCGCGATCCGAAAGGCGGAGCAAGCAGAGAAGGCGGCAGCCTACGAGCGACTTGCGGCGGGAAAGTCGCCGGAAGAAGTTGAGGCGGCCGACATCCGCATTGCTCCTATCGAGTTCGACGACGACGCGCTGATTGCCGTCATTCGTCGCGAGGTGAAGCAGCGGCAGGAGAGCATCGCTGCCTACCAGAAAGCAGGCCGGAGCGAGCTGGCGGCGCGTGAGGAGGCGGAACTGCGGATCTTGAGCGACTATCTTCCTCCCCAACTCGATCGCGCGGCGATCGCGACGGTCGTGCAGCGCATTATCGATGAGGTCGGCGCTTCCGGGCCGGCGGATATGAAGCGGGTGATGCCGCGAGCGATGCAGGAGCTGCGCGGCAAAGCGGACGGGCGCGAGGTCAACGCTGTTGTCACGGAGCTGCTCGCTCAGCGCCGGCAGGAGCAGGCAAAGTAAAACGCCCGGCTGCGCCGACCGGGCGTTGCGGAAGGAGAGGAAGACGGCGGTTAGAGCGTCGTTCGGGCGTCGAAGATGTCGCGCAGGCGGTCGCCGAGGACGTTGACGGCGAGCACGATGATGCCGATGGTGACGCCCGGGAAGATCGCGAGCCACCATGCGGTCTCCATGTACTCGCGGCCGTCAGACAGCATATTGCCCCACGACGGCGTCGGCAGCGGGACGCCAAGGCCGAGGAAGGAGAGCGAGCTTTCGGCGATGATGAGCGCGGCGACCGAGAAGCTCGAGAGAACGAGCAGCGTCGAGGCGACGTTGGGAAGCATGTGGCGGAACATGATGCGCATGTTCGACGCGCCGATCGTCCGCGCTGCCTCGACGAATTCCTTCTCGCGCAAGCTGAGCACTTCGCCCCGCACGAAGCGGCCGTAGTTCGCCCAGCCGAAGACGCCGAGGACGATGATCAGCTTGTCGAGCCCTTGGCCGACCGCGGCGATGATCGCAATCGCGAGGACCAAGAACGGGAAGGCGCGCTGGGCGTCATTAATCCGCATGATGATGTCATCGAGGCGGCCGCCGTAGTAGCCGGAGATGATGCCCAGCGTTGCCCCGAGGATGACCGAGATGATCGTCGCGAAGAACCCCACTTGGAGCGAGACCCGCGTACCGTAAATCAGGCGGGAGAGAATGTCGCGTCCCATCTGGTCGGTCCCGAGAATATAGCCGGGGATGCCTCCTTGCCAGACCGGCGGCTGGAGTCGTTTGATGATGTCGACCTTGATTGGGTCGTGCGGCGCGATCAACGGGGCGAAAATCGCGACCAGCGTGAAGAAGACGATAATAAACAGACTGATCGTCGCCGGCGCGTGGGTGAAGATCCCGCGGCGCAAGCGATCCCAGAAGGTACGGACGCGCACGCGCTTGAATGCCGGCTGATCAATCGCCTGAGCCTGCGCTATCGTGTTAGTCGCCATCGGCCTCTCCTTCTTTCGAACTCGATCGCTCCCCTCGCCAGAGGAGAGCGGAGCGCAACTGCGGTTCGGCTAGAGAGACACTCTCCAGCCGAGAAGAGCTAGTCGTATTTGATGCGCGGGTCGATCCACTTGTACGCGATATCGACCAAGAGGAAGGCGAGAACGATCCAGATCGCGACGATAAACACTATCGCCTGGACCACGTTGTAGTCGCGCGTGAACGTTGAGGTGACAAGCTGGCGACCGATCCCCGGCCACGCGAACAGGTTCTCGATGATAACGGAGCCGCTGAGCAGAAACGCGATGTCAAGGCCGATCGCAGTCACGATCGGGATCATCGCATTCCGCAGCGCGTGGCGGATGACAACCATGCTGTTCGACAGTCCCTTGGCGCGCGCGGTGCGGATATAGTCCATGCTCATCACGTCAAGCAGCGCTGAGCGCATCAGCCGCGCCAAGCGCGCCATCGGGAAGCCGGCAAGGCAGATGGCGGGCAGGATAAAGTGGGCCGGCGTTCCGTAGCCGAAGGGAGGTAAGATGCGTAACTGCACCGCGAAGATCAGCACGAGAATGATGCCGAGGAAGAAGGACGGCGTCGACTGTAAGATCAACGCCATCAGCATGAAGAAGACCGACGGCAGGCCGCGCGTCAGCGCCGAGAAGATGCCGAGCGGGATGCCGACCACCACTGCCAAAGCGAGGGAGACAACGGCGAGCTGAACAGTGTTCCCGAGATTGTCGAGGACAACTTGCATCGCCGGCCGGCGCGCGCGCAGCGAATCCCCAAAGTCGAACCAGCGCCAGTTTCCGCGAGCATCAACCTTCGGGATCAGCAAATCGCGCCAGAACCGCGCATACTGAACGATGAGCGGGTCGTCGAAGCCAAGCTCGCGGCGCAGTTTCAGGCGGGTCTCGTTATCGATGTCCCCGTAGAGCACCGACACCGGGTCGCCCGAGGCGCGCATCAGGACGAAGAGGAGCGTCGACACCACAATAATGACGAAGACCAACTGGATCAGGCGGTTAACGATCAGCTTCGCCATGAGCCTCTACCCCTATTCCGGCACGCGCGGCAACTCGCGACGGCCACCGGCGCGGAATGACTGGGAGACTTTAGCATCAGGTAAACCTGCCGGTCAACATTTCGGATACCGTACTGTTTCGTCCCGCTGCCCCGGGCCGGTTCCGCTCCGCCGCCGCCTTACCAGGGCACCGTCTCGTCGAGGCGGAGGAAGGACGGCTCCTGCCCAACCAGCCGCTGGACTGGCCGGCCGGCGCCAACGTGCTCATCGATGATGGCAGGAATGTCGTCCGCGGTCACGCCGCAGTACCACGTCTCGCCCGGAGAGACGAACACATTCGGGCCGAGGCGGCATTTCCCATGGCAGACCCCTGCAAGGCGAGAGACAGTTGCCTTCTCGCTGAGACCGCGCGCGGCAAGCGCTTGATAGAGAGCAACGCGCAGGCGTTCGCTCCCGCGCTCAGCGCAGCGCGGGCCGCCGCACACCCGAATGTGATAGCGAGTAGAACCGCTCATCCGCTCGCCGCATTCCGGAGCGTGACCCTGAAGAGGGCAGAGGCCACGCGAAACCGCTGTCCCGCGACCTTTTGAAAGAAGGGCGGGCAACCCGCTACGATCATAAAAGATGAAGTCCCCTTCGCTCGTCGGCGACCTCCGGAGCGGGCTCATGGCGCTGACGCTGACGCTCTCTCCGGGCTGTGGCATCTCCCCCTCTGTTGGATTGGCCGGCGGATTGACCGGCGACGTTGTCTACATTAAGAACGATCAGCTGTACCTCTTTTCTCTCGACAGCCGCGAAGAGCGGCGGCTGGTCGAACTGCCGGCGGGAGCGATGGCGAAAGACCCGGTCTGGTCTCCGGATGGTCAGCGGGTCGTCTTCTCAATGTACCCGCCGCCGCAGCGCGGCGTTCCTCCCGGCACGGACCTCTATTCTGTGCGGCGGGACGGCAGCGATCTCCGCCTGCTGCGTCAGCACACGCTCGCGGGCGAGATGCTCGAGGCGCCGTTCTTTGCCCCGGATGGCAAGAGCTTGGTCTACAGCCGGGTCGCGCCAATCGTCATCAACGGCCAGTACCGCGGCGATATCATCGAACTGATCCGCCTCGACCTTGAGACGGGCAATGTCATCTCGCTGGTGCGAGACGCGGTCCAGCCTGCGCTCTCGCCGGATGGCACCTCCTTGGCGTATATCCGGCTGAACCCGCAGACGACCGGCCAAAGCCTGTGGGTGGCACGGGCAGACGGTTCATCGCCGAGGCAACTTGTGGCTGAAGATCAGTTCGTCGCGATGCACTCGCCGCGCATCTCGCCGGATGGCCGGGAGATCACGTTCGCTGGGGCTCCAATCCGGGCCATCCGCAGCGGGGGGTGGGGTGTCCCGCTCAGACCTGCTCGTCCCGCATTCCACGGCCCTCCGATGGATGTGTATAAAGTCCGCACCGATGGGGCAGCGCAGCATCAGCTTGTCGTGAAGCTGCAGGAAGACGATCCGATCGCGTTGTGGTCAGCCGATGGTCAGCGGTTGCTTGTCATCGCCGGAAGGGCGCTCTATGCGGTGACGCCCGATGGCCGCGACCTTACCCGGCTGCGCGAGCCCGGCGGCAGCGGAGGCGATTGGAGAGGCAGATGACGACCCAGCCGCCGACCAGAGCGAGCGAGCGCATTGCTCGCCGGAGAGAGCTGCGGCAAGCGCGGCTCCTCGAAGTCCAGCGACGGCGCGCCCAGCGCGCGCGCCTGCGCGTGGCCCTCGCGGTTGTTGTTCTCCTCCTGCTCGGGCTACTCGCCTGGTTTGGCATCGCCATGTTTGTGACGCCCGCAGCCGCGTTTGCGGGAGGGATGCCTTCTGAAGCAAGCGCGGTTGTCGCGCTCCTGAGCCGCGTCGAACTGGCAGTCGAAATAGGGAAGGAAACGTGGCGCGTATTCTCGTAGTCGATGACGAACCCTCGTTGGTCGACACTATTCGGTACAACTTGAAACGGGAAGGGCATGAAGTGAGCGTCGCCTACGACGGCGTCGAAGCGTTGGAGGTCGCGCGTCGCTGGCGGCCCGACCTGATCGTCCTTGATGTCATGCTGCCCAAGCTGGATGGCTTCGAAGTTTGTCGGACCCTGCGGAGTGAAACCACATCCCCCATCCTAATGCTCACGGCCAAGGCGAGCGAAATCGACAAGGTGGTTGGGCTGGAGATCGGCGCCGACGACTATCTCGCCAAGCCGTTCAGTTTTCGCGAACTGATCGCGCGGGTCCGCGCGTCGCTGCGGCGAGTGCAGATGCTGCGCGCGGAGCCGCGTCCTCCAGAGCCGGTTGAGGAGCAGCTGACTGCAGGCGACCTCGTCGTCGATCTCGCTCGTCACGAAGTGACCCGCGCCGGGCGGCCGATAGCCCTCAAGCCGAAAGAGTTCGACTTGCTCGCGTACTTGATGCGCAATCGCGGCCGCGTTCTCACGCGCGACATTCTGCTTCAGAACCTCTGGGGCTACGAGTATGACGGCGGCACTCGGACCGTCGATGTCCACATCCGCGGGCTGCGCGAGAAGATCGAGAACGACCCGAGCCATCCCGACCTGATCCAAACCGTGCGCGGCGTGGGGTACCGCTTCAAAGACTGAGATGGGGCTGCGAGCGCGGATCGTCCTCGCGACCAGTGTCATCGCTGGTCTCGTCGGGCTGTCGCTCACGGTCGCCGGGGTCGAAGGGAGCGCTGCCGCGCTTGCGGGAGGAGCGCTGGCGGCGCTGCTTGCGCTCTTCCCGCTGCGGTGGGTGCTTGCCCCCCTCGACCGCGTGCGGGCAGAGCTGGCCCAATTAACCGGCGAACCGGTAGCGGCGGGCGACCGCGGCTTGGCAGGGCTGCGCCGGGCGATCCGTGCGCTCGCCGAGTCGCGGCATGCGCTTCTGGATGAAGCGGCCGCGCGCCAGCGACGGTGGGAGGCCGTCGTCGAATGCTTGCCGGTCGGGGTCGTCATTATCGATCGGCAGGGTGTGGTCGAACTGGTCAATCGTGCCGCCAGCGAGATCCTCGGCACGCTCGGCCGCGGGGAGAGTCTTGTTCAGACGGTCCGTCAGCACGAACTGGTCGCGCTGGTGCGCGCGGCGCTGCGCGGCGAGCAGCCAGAGCCGCGAGTGGTGGAGCTGACGGCGCCCAAGCGCTTCATCCACGCAATCGCGCAGCCTGCTCAGCAGGACCATGCACCCGTTGTCCTGCTGCTCCAAGATGTCACGGCGCTGCGGCGGGCAGAGACGGTGCGGCGGGACTTTATCGCCAATGTCTCCCACGAACTGCGGACACCGGTAGCCTCCCTGATGGCGCTGACCGAGACCCTCCTGAACGGCGCGCTCGAGGACCCGTCTGTCGCGCGCTCCTTCCTCAAGCGCATCGAGGTCGAAGTCGACCGGCTGAACCAGATGGTGGAAGAGCTGTTCGAACTGACACGGCTCGAGTCCGGCGAATTGGAGATGCGGCTGGAGCCCGTTCCGCCGGAGTCGCTCTGCCGCGCGGTCGCAGACCGGCTGGCAGGACAAGCGGAGCGCGCCGGCTTGACCCTCCAGGTCGAGGTGCCGGCGGGGGTGCCCGCCGTCGCGGCCGACCCGGCGCGGGTGGAGCAGGTGCTCGTCAATCTGGTGCACAACGCCATCAAGTTCACGCCGCCCGGCGGCACTGTGACGATCGGTGTCGACCCGACCGTCATTGAGTCGACCCCCACCACGCCGCCGTTCGTCCGCTTTTGGGTTCGGGACACCGGTATCGGCATTCCGCCCGAGGAGCTTGGCCGCATTTTCGAGCGGTTTTACAAGGTGAACCGCTCCCGCTCGAACAGCGGGGCAGGATTGGGGCTGGCGATCGCTAAGCACACCGTCCAAGCGCACGGCGGACGGATTTGGGCGACGAGCGAAGTGAACGCCGGCTCGGAGTTCTCGTTTACTTTGCCGGTTGCTGCGGGCGCGGTCGGTGCTTCCGCGGAGAGCCGTGCTGGCTGAGCCGGTTCACCCGCCGCTCCGGGCGGTGGGCGCAGCGCTGCTTGACGGCACAGGACAGCCTCTTCGCTTGCGGGGGGTGAACTGGTACGGCGCGGAAAGCCCGGATTTCGTCGTCGGCGGGCTTCATTGTCAGCCACTCGCGCGCATCGTTCAGCGCATTGTCGAACTAGGAGCGAACTGCGTGCGGCTTCCCTTCTCCATCCAGCTGGTGCTGGATAATCCGCCAGTTTGCGGGGCGGTCGTCGCCGCCAATCCGGAGTTCGCGGGGCAGCCCGCGCTTGCTGTGTTCGACGGCACCATCGCCGCGCTGACCGCAGCCGGGCTCGCCGTCATTCTCGATAACCACACCAGCGCTGCCGACTGGTGCTGCGCTGAGGGCGACACGAACGCGGTCTGGCACACGCTGCGCTATCCAGAGCCGGTCTGGATCGAGTGTTGGCGCCGGCTTGCGCGCCGCTACCGCGACAATCCGCGTGTCATTGCTGTCGATTTGCGGAACGAACCGCGTTCTCCGGCGCGGTGGGTCAGCCGCGACCCGAGGCGAAGTTGGCGCGATGCCGCCGAGCGCGCTGGCGCAGCAGTGCTTGCGGAAAATCCGCGCGTGCTCGTCGTGGTCGAGGGGAGTGACTTTGCCAGCGACCTGCGGGGCGCGCGCTCGACGCCGGTCCGTCTTCCTTGGGGAGAGCGTCTCGTCTACTCCGTGCATGACTATCCGTGGTTTCACGGGCGGTCACCGTCTGCGCGGGCAATGCGCGAGCGGTGGGATCGTCGCTGGGGCGCTCTTGCCGACACGCCGGTCATTGTCGGTGAGTTCGGGATTGACACGGCCGCGTGGAATGGGAAAGGCGCCGGTCTCGCCGAACGCTGGCTGCGCACGTTTATCGAGTATCTCGACGAGCGCGGCATCAGCTGGATCTACTGGCCGCTGAACGGCACGATGTCCAGCGCCGCGCCGCATCATGGCCGGCAGTTCGGAGCGCGAGAGCCATTCGGGCTGCTGGATGCCCGCTGGGAGGCCCCTGCCAACGAAGCTCTTGTCGAGTGGCTTTTTGGCAGAACGCCCTCGCGCTGCTGAGGGCAGCGCGGCATGAGAAGCAGTGGGAGCAGGAGCGCGCTTTGCGCCCTGAGCGTCCGCGTCGCGCGCCGAGAGGGCTGGCTCCTTGCCCCGCCTTGTGCCTGGCGCGCTGCGGCGATCAGCGCTTGGTGTACTGCGGCGCCTTACGGGCCCGCTTCAGCCCATACTTCTTCCGCTCCTTGATGCGCGCGTCGCGGGTGAGCAGTCCATTGCGACGCATAACGCCGCGGAACTCTTCGTTGTACTCGACGAGGGCGCGCGCGATGGCATGGCGGATAGCGCCGGCCTGGCCGGAGGTGCCGCCGCCCCGCACTTTCACCATCGCGCTCAGGGTAGTGACCCCGGCGACGCGGAAGGGGGTGAGGACCGTAACTTGGTCGGTGAGGCGGGGAAAGTACTCCTCGAGCTGATGGCCGTTGACAATCACCTGCCCATTGCCGGGAAAAAGGCGGACTTGGGCGACCGCCGTCTTCCGCTTGCCAACGCCGCCGGCAACGCTGGTTCGTGGGGTAGTCATGCGTTAGGCCTCCTTCACCGGGGGTGCCGCGGTCGCCTGCTGCTCTCGCTGCTTCTTCAGGCCGGCGAGATGCCGTTCGTGCGGATGCGTCGGCCCGGCATACACCCGCAGTTTCTTGAACTGCGCGCGGCCCAGCTTCGTCTTGGGCAGCATGCCCCGGACGGCATGCTCAATGATCCGGGTCGGATGAGTTTCCAGCATCCGCTGCATCGGCACTGCCTTCAAGCCTCCGGGATATTGGGAGTGGCGATAGTAGATCTTCTCGGTCAGGCGGTTGCCCGTCACCCGGAACTTCTCGGCGTTGATGACGATGACATAATCGCCAGTATCGAGGTGCGGCGTATAAATCGGCTTGTGCTTACCCCGCAACAGCGTCGCGATCTGGGTGGCGAGGCGACCGAGGGTCTGCCCGGTAGCGTCGATCACGTGCCAGTCGCGCTGAATATCGCGCGGGGTTGCGCTGAAGGTGCGAAAACCCGCCATCGTTACTCCTTCTCCTCCATTGCGGGAGGATCGTCCGGATAGCGTACCCGGACGAGAAACAGTCCCCGTCCTGGCGCTGCCGGCCCGGCGAAGCGGCGGTCACGGCTGGCGAGGATCCGCGCGATCGCGTTTTCCCCGAGCCGGCCGCGGCCGATCCAGACCAGCGTGCCGACGATATTGCGGACCATGTGCGGGAGATACGCATCCGCTTCGATCTCCACGATCACGCGGTCCTCCATGCGCCGCACGGCGACCCGTGCGACGCGCCGCACAGTTGAGCCGACTGCTACGCCGCTCCGATGCGCGAAGGCAGCGAAGTCATGCTCGCCGACGAGCGCCTGCGCGGCGCGGTCCATCGCGGCAACATCCAGCGGCGCTCGAACGTGCCAACTGTAGCGCCGCAGGAAGGGGGTCGGCCAGGGCCGATGTTCAATTTGGTAGCGGTAGACCCGGCTGAGCGCCCGTCGCCGCGGGTCATATCCCGGCTCAACCGCTTTCGCCTCCCACGCCACGATGGAGGGGGGCAGATGCGCGTTCAGCCCTGCCAGCACCGAGCGTTCGTCGAGCGCGCGCCGGGTCTCGAAGGCGATCACCTGCCCCTCGGCGTGCACTCCAGCATCGGTCCGTCCGGCGTAGCGGATCGTGATCCGCTCGCCAGTGAAGCGCCAGAGCGCGGTCTCGATTGCCTCCTGTACGCTCGGCTGGGAGGGCTGGCGCTGGAAGCCGGCAAAATCGCTCCCGTCGTAGGCGAGACGCAGCCGGAACGCGCGGAGCGCTTCGCTGTTCAGCTAGCGGAGCACCTCGATCCGCGCTAGGGGCGCCCCATCGCCTTTGCGGATCCCGAGCTTCGTGATCCGGACATACCCTCCTTGGCGGTCGGCAAAGCGCGGTGCGATCTCGTCGAACACCTTCCGCACGACAAGCGGGTCATAGAGCACGCGCGCCGCTTTGCGACGAGCGTAGACCGTGCCTTCCTTCCCGTAGCTAATGATTTTCTCGACCATCGGGCGAATCTCTTTTGCTTTCGCCTCAGTGGTCGTAATGGCTTCATAGCGCAGGACATCGGTCACGAGGTTCCGAAACATCGCCTTGCGATGACCGGTGTCCCGGCTGAATTGGCGGCCTCGCACGGCATGTCTCATAGCGCACCCTCTTCTTTCGGAATGGGGTTCCCCTTTTCATCGAGGATGAGCGTTCCGTCCGCCTCGCGCAGATACTCGATTTCCTCTTCTTCTTCTTCGTCAGCGCTTGCGCTCTCTGCTGCCTTGGCGGTGCTCGCCGACCCAAGCGGGATGAAGCCACGCTGCGCCAACTTCTGGCGCAGTTCGTCGAGCGACTTGCGCCCGAAATTGCGGACTGCCATCAGGTCGTCGTCGCTCATCTCGACGACTTGGCCGATTTTCGTGATCTGCGCCCGCTTGAGGGCGTTGTAGGTCCGGACGGAGAGGTCCAGCTCGTCGATGGGGGTGTCATAGAGCTGGGGCGGCAGCACGTTGGCGCCCGACCGCGCGCGCTCGATCTGGCGGGGGATCGGCTTCTTCAAGTCGGTGAAAAGCCGGAAGTGATCGATCAAGATCGCCGCAGCGCGGCTGATGGCGTCAAGCGGCTGGATAGTGCCATCCGTCCACAGTTCGAGCACGAGGCGGTCGTAGTTGGTCACGCCAATCCGCATCGGCTCAACGGCGAAGTTCACCTTGCGGATCGGGGTGAAGATGGCGTCAACGGGGATGACGCCGATGGGACCGCTCTCGCGCGAGGTTGCCGGCACGTAGCCCTTCCCATGCTCGACCTGAAACTCGATCGACAGCCGGCCTTCGGGGGAGTCGATCGTGGCGAGGTAGAGGTCGGGGTTGACGATCTCAAAATCCCCTTGCACTTCGATATCGGCCGCGGTGACCACGCCGGGGCCTTGGCGGTCGAGAATAAGGCGGCCGGGCCGGTCGGAATAGGCGCGCAGCCGGATCTTCTTGATGTTGAGCAGGAGCCCGACCGTATCTTCCCGCACGTGCGGGATCGGCTGGAACTCGTGCTGCACTTGGTCGATTTTGACGCGGGTTACTGCGGCGCCGGGCAGCGCGCTGAGGAGAACGCGACGCAGAGCGTTGCCGAGCGTGATTCCGAAGCCAGACTCGAGCGGCTCGACGAGAAAGCGCCCGTAGGTCGAAAAGACGTCGAGCGGTTCGATCTTTGGCGCCGGTGGCTCCGGCGCCGTCTCAGCAGCGCCACGAAGACGATCGATCATCACAGTGGTCTACCCATTCCGTCGCCTGAAAGCGACCTCAGTCACTAACGCGAGTAGTATTCGACGACGGCTTGCTCATTGAGATTGCGCGGCATCTCGTCGCGCGAGGGTTTGCTGAGGACGCGGCCGGTTAGGGTGGACGCGTCGAACGAGAGCCACGACGGGATCTGCTTTTCGGGCAGCTTTTCGGCTTGGAGTTTGAAATACTCTTTCTCGCGGCTCTTCGGCCGGACCGCGACCACCATTCCTGGCTTGAGCACCATCGAAGGAATGTCGGTCTTCCGGCCGTTGACTTCGATATGGCCGTGGTTGACCAACTGGCGCGCCTGCCGCCGGGAGTCGGCCAGCCCCAGCCGATAGACGACGTTGTCAAGGCGCAGCTCGAGCTGCTCGAGCAGGACGAGACCGGTCATGCCGGGGCGTCGTTCTGCTTCGGCGAAGTAGCGCCGAAACTGCCGTTCCAGCACGCCGTAGGTCTGGCGGACTTTCTGCTTCTCGCGCAGCTGGACGCCGCGCTCCGACAGCTTCCGCCGCCGGCCCGCTGCGGTCTGGCCCGGCGGGTAGTTGCGGCGCTCGATCGCGCATTTCGGGGTGTAACAGCGCTCCCCTTTGAGAAACAGCTTCTCCCCAGCGCGCCGGCACAGCCGGCAGACTGGACCATGATACCGAGCCAACCTTCTCTCTCCTTGCTTGCCGTCTTGCGCGGACGTCTAGACGCGGCGCCGCTTTGGCGGACGGCAACCGTTGTGCGGGATCGGAGTAACGTCAGTAATGCTGGTCACGAGGATGCCGCTCGCCTGCAGTGCGCGAATGGCTGCCTCGCGCCCGCTGCCCGGCCCACGGACAAAGACGTCGACTTGGCGGACGCCATGCTCCATCGCTTTGCGGGCCGCGTTTTCGGCCGCGACCTGCGCCGCGAAGGGGGTGCTCTTGCGTGAGCCCTTGAAGTTGGACGACCCTGCGCTCGCCCACGTGAGCGTGTTGCCGTTCGGGTCGGTGATCGTCACGATCGTGTTGTTGAAAGAAGAGTGGATATAGGCGCGCCCTCGCGGAACCGACTTGCGTTCGCGCCGTCGGCCTCGCTGTGCGCGCCGCCGCGGATCTGCCATCCTTCTCTCCAGGCTCCCGGCTTACTTCTTCGCCGTCGACCGCCGCTTGCCGGCGACCGTCTTGCGCGCTCCTCGCTTCGTGCGGGCGTTGGTCCGCGTGCGCTGTCCGCGCACCGGGAGGCCCTTGCGGTGGCGCAAGCCGCGGTAACAGCCAATGTCAATCAGCCGCTTGATGTTCATTTGGACCTCGCGGCGGAGGTCGCCCTCCACCACGTAGGTCTTTTCAATCAGCTCGCGCAGCCGGGTGACTTCGTCTTCCGTAAGGTCGCGCACGCGCGTGGCCGGATTGACATTCGCCTGCTCACATGCCTTGCGGGCCAAGGTTGGCCCAATTCCGTAAATAGAACGGAGCGAGATATCGACGCGCTTATCTCGCGGAATGTCGACACCGGCAATTCGGGCCATTCCGGTCTACCCCTGCTTCTGCTTATGCTTTGGATTGACGCAAACCACCAGCACATGACCGTGCCGGCGAATAATTTTGCATTTCTCGCAACGTGCCTTGACTGAGGCTCGCACTTTCATCGTCAGTTCCCATGGGCCCCGAGCCATTGCTCCGCACGGCGGGAAGCGCGCTTCGCGTCACGCTCGGGTCAAATTGCTGCCAGGCGAAACTGCTGTTGGGACGAACTTGCAAAGTATAGGCGCTTCTCCGCCATCCTGCCAGTTCGCCCTCTAGGGGTGCGTCAGCACCTCCGGGTCGCCGGCGGTGATCGCGACGGTATGCTCAAAGTGCGCCGAGAGCGAGCCGTCTGCTGTGTAGACCGTCCAGCGGTCGCCCGGGCGTTGCGTTGTCTCGCCGCTGCCGGCGTTCACCATCGGTTCGATCGCGAGCACCAGCCCCGGTCGGAGCACGGTCATGACCGGATGCTGCGGGTCCACATAGTTCGGCACCTGAGGCGGTTCGTGAAACTCGCGGCCGATGCCGTGGCCGACATACCGCCGCACAATCCCGTAGTTGCCGTGGCGCACGATATAGGACTCGATCGCCGCCGAGATATCGCGCACGCGCCGGCCGGCGCAGCAGGCATGGATGCCGGCCCAGAGCGCCCCCTCCGTCACCTCGATCAACTGCCGCGCCGCCGGCGAGATGGCGCCGACGCCAACCGTCAGCGCAGTGTCAGCGTGGTAGCCTTCGACCGACACCCCAAGATCGATCTTTACGAGGTCGCCGGAGCGGATGGTGCGGTTCTTGCTAGGCACGCCATGCACGATCTCATCATTTAGGGAACTGCAAATCGATGCCGGAAAGCCGTACAGCCCTTTGAAGGAGGGGATGCCGCCGCGAGCGCGGATCGCTGCTTCGGCGACGCGGTCGAGATCCGCGGTAGTGACACCAGGCTCGGCGGCGCGGGCGGTCTCACGCAGCGCCAGCGCCGCGATCCGGCCGGCCTCGCGCATCAGCGCAATCTCCCGCGGTGACTTCAGCACAATCCGGCGCGACGTCATCGCGCAGCCGCTCCGACCGCGGCAGCGAGCAGCTGACGGCGGATCGTCGCGATATCGCCGCGCCCGTCGACCTCAATCAGCTTGCCCTGGCGGCGGTAGTAGTCGAGGAGCGGCACTGTCTGCTCGCGATAGACGGCAAGGCGGGTCTTGACCACCTCGGGCCGGTCGTCGTCGCGCTGGTAGAGCGGGCCACCGTCGCGGTCGCAGACGCCCTCCTCGTGCGGCGGATTGCTGGTCAGGTTGTAGGACGCTCCGCAGCTGCGGCAGAGCCATCGCTCGCTCAAGCGCCGGATCAGCTCGTCGTCAGGAACAGCGAGCAGGATCGCCCGGTCGACCTGCCAGCCGCGTTCGGCGAGCCCGCGGTCGAGCGCTTCTGCTTGGGGCAGCGTGCGCGGAAACCCATCGAACACCGCGCCATTCGCGGCATCGGGATGGCTGAGGCGGTCGAACACCATTGCCACGGTCACCTCATCCGGCACGTAGAGCCCGCGCTCCATGTAGCTCTTGGCGAGCTGGCCGAGGTCGGTGCCGTTCCGAAGATGGTCGCGGAATAACTCTCCCGTCGAGAGATGAATGACGCCGAGCGCCTCCGCCAGGGCGCCGGCTTGGGTGCCTTTTCCAGACCCTGGCGGACCAAGGAGGATGACGTTCGGCATTTACTTGATGAACCCCTCATAGTGGCGCATCAGCAGCTGCGCTTCGAGCTGTTTCATGGTGTCGAGCACAACGCCGACCATGATGAGCAGGCCCGTCGATGACAGCTGGATCGCCTGGATGTTGGTCACGAGCTGGGCGAAGTACGGCAGGATGGCGATCACGCCCAAGAAGAGCGCACCCGCCCACGTAATGCGCGTCAGCACTTTGACTAGATACTCGTCGGTGGGCTTCCCCGGACGAATGCCGGGAATGAAGCCGCCAAACTTCTGCAGGTTCTCCGCCAGCCGCTGCTGCTGAAAGATGACCATCGTGTAGAAGAAGGTGAACCCGACGGTCATGATGAAGAAGAACGCCCAGTAGAGGGGGCTGGTCGCGTCGAACAGACGCTGCATCCAAGTCGCCGCTTGAGCAATCCACGGCGTGGTGGAGAATTGGAACCAGCTGGCGATCGTGCCCGGCAGGATCATGATCGACATCGCAAAGATGATCGGGATCATGCCGGCCGAATTGACCTTCAGGGGGATATGCGTGCTTTGGCCGCCATACAGCCGCGACCCGCGCATGCGCTTGGCGTAGTGAACCGGCACGCGCCGCTGCGCCTCCGTGAAGACGACAATCCCCGCGACCGTCAGCACGCCGAGGAGAACAAACACTGCCAGCCCGAAGATCTGGTCTGCGGCAAAGAACGACTGCCCAATGATCGCTGGGATGTTTGCGACAATGCCGCCGAAGATGATGATCGAGACGCCGTTGCCGATCCCATGCTGGGTGATCAGTTCGCCGAGCCAGACGAGGAACACCGTTCCTGCCGTGAGGCTGAGCAACATCGCGACTGTCGGGATCAAGTCGTCGCCCGTAAATCCAAGACGGGGGATGACCGGGTTCGGCTGGTTGCGCAGCAGCACCAACTGGCCATAGCCCTGCAGGAGCGCAAGCGGAATAGTCAGATAGTGGGTCAGTTGGGCGATCTTCTGGCGCCCGGCTTCGCCTTCTTTCGAGAGCGCTTCGAGCCGCGGAATGATCGGCACCAGCAGTTGCATCACGATCGAGGCGGTGATGTAGGGATAGACCCCCATCGCCGCAACGCTGAAGTTGCGCAGCGCCCCGCCAGAGAACAGGTCGAGCATCCCCAGCAAGGCGGCATTCGGCCCGGTGGTGAACAGTTGATCAAGCGCTTCCGCGTTCAGCCCCGGCACCGGCACATGCGCGACGAACCGGAAGACCACCAGCATGGCAAAGGTGAAGAGAATTTTGCGGCGCAGGTCTGGGAGCTTGAACGCATCAATGACGGCCCGTAGTTGCTCCACTCCCCCTCCTTGGCGCGGAATACGGAAAGTGTAGACGAGGGTGGCGGCGCGCGCCGCCCGCTACGCAGACGCCGTCTTCTTCTTCGGCGATTTCGGCCGTGGAGCGGGGCCGCGCGACCGGCTGTGTCGCGGCGCTTCGTACGGCAGCTCCTCGACAGTCCCGCCGCACGCCTCGATCTTCGCCTTGGCAGAGGCGGAGAATTTGTGCGCGCGCACTGTCAGTTTTACCTGCAGGTCGCCGTCGCCGAGGATTTTGACTGGCTTATTCTCCTTCAAAAGACCGAGATCCCGCAGCACCTCAGGCGAGATCTCCGTGCCCTCCGGCAGCTCGGAGAACTCCTCGACGTTGAAGATGGCGTATTCGGTGCGCCACTTGTTGGTGAAGCCTCGTTTCTCGGGCAGGCGCTTGATAAGCGGCAGCTGGCCGCCTTCGAAGCGCGGATGCGGGCCGCCTCCGCTGCGCGCCTTTTGTCCTTTGATCCCTCTGCCCGAATAGGTGCCGTGTCCGGAAGCATTTCCGCGGCCGACGCGCTTCCGCGCTTTGCGCGGCGGGGCAACCAATTCATCCATTCTCATGGGACCACCTTTTCGACCGTGACGAGATGGCGCACTTTGGCGATCAGGCCACGGATAGACGGAGTGTCCTCGTGCTCGACGGTCTGGTGCAGCCGCCGCAGCCCGAGGCTCCGGATCGTGTCGCGTTGGCGCTGGCTGTAGCCGATCGTGCTTTTTGTCCACGTGATGCGCAGCTTACTCATGGTGGCCCTCCGGCTGAGGGGCGGCGACAGCGGCACGGCCGTTGCGGCGCGGCCGCCGCTCGCGCTCAACGGCGGGGTCCTTGAGTGAGGCCAATGCCTTGATCGTGGCGCGCACGACATTGACTGGGTTGTTGGAGCCAAGCGACTTGGTCAGAATGTCGCGGATGCCCGCCGCCTCGACCACCGCTCGGACTCCCCCGCCGGCGATGACGCCGGTGCCGGGGCGGGCGGGCTTCAGCAGCACCTTCGCGGCGCCAAATTCCGCTTGGATCTGGTGGGGGATGGTGTGCTCGACGAGGGGCACGCGGATCAGGTTTTTCTTCGCATCCTCAGCCCCTTTGCGGATCGCGTCGGGCACTTCGTTCGCCTTGCCGAGCCCCGCACCCACATGGCCGCGTCCATCGCCGACAACAACGACCGCGCTGAAGCTGAAGCGGCGTCCTCCCTTGACGACCTTTGCCACTCGGTTGACCGAGACGACGCGCTCCTTCTCGAGCGCAAGAGTTCGTGGATCGATGCGCATACTCTCTGCCTCTAGAAGATCAGCCCGGCTTCGCGGGCTGCTTCGGCCAAGGCCTTCACCCGGCCATGATAGATGTAGCCGCCGCGGTCGAAGACGACCTTCTCGATCCCGGCGCGCTTCGCCCGCTCGGCGATCAGCCGCCCGACGACGCGCGCTTCTTCTGTCTTGGTCTTCCCTTCGAGCTGGGGACGCGCCTCGGGGTCGAGGGTCGAAGCGGCGACGAGAGTGCGGTGTTTTGTGTCGTCGATGATCTGGGCGTAGATGTGCGCAAGGCTGCGGTAGACTGCAAGCCGCGGCCGCGTCGGCTGCCCGAACACTTTCTTCCGGACCCGAAGATGGCGCCGCCGCCGCGCGATTCGAGGATCTTCACGCTTGAACATCGCTTACTTCTTCTTTCCGCCGGCCTTGCCCGCTTTGCCGGCCTTCCGCCGGATCACCTCGCCTTGGTAGCGGATGCCTTTCCCTTTATACGGCTCGGGCGGGCGCACGGCGCGGATATTTGCGGCAACTTGGCCGACTAACTCCTTGTCGATTCCTTGGACGGCGAAGCGGGTTGGGCTCTCGACCAGAAAGGTAATCCCCTGCGGGGGGTCGATCTCGACCGGATGCGAGTAGCCAACCTGCAGAACGAGCCGTTGCCCTTGCAGTTGGGCGCGATAGCCGACACCGCTCATTTCCAGATACTTCGTGAAGCCGGTCGTCACGCCGGTCACCATATTGGCAATCAGGGTGCGCGTGAGGCCGTGCTGAGCGCGGTGCTCCTTTTCATCGTCCGGCCGGCTGACGGTGAGGACGCCGTTCTCCAGCCGGACCTGGAGGTCGGGATTCACCCGGCGCTCGAGCTGCCCTTTCGGGCCCTTCACGCGCACAAACCCCGGCTGGATGTCGACCGTCACCCCCGGCGGCACCGGGATAGGCTGCCGACCAATGCGTGACATCGGTTCCTCCTTACCAGACGTAGCAGAGGACTTCGCCGCCGACGCGCTGACGCCACGCCTGCTGGCCCGTCATCACGCCGAGAGGGGTAGACATCACAGCGATGCCCAGCCCACCATACACCCGCGGGATTTCGCCGCGCTGGACATAGACTCGCAGGCCGGGTTTGGAAACCCGCTGCAGTCCTGTCAGCACGGGCTGTTTCTTGCCGGTATAGCGCAATGTGATCTTTAGCGTCTGCTTCGCGCCGTCGCGCAGCACTTCGTAGTCTTTGATAAACCCTTCTTCCAATAAGATCTTGGCGATCGCCACCTTGATCTTAGATGCGGGCATCACGACGAAATCGTGCTTGGCTTGAACGGCGTTGCGAAGCCGCGTCAGCATGTCCGCAATCGGATCGGTCATGGTCATCGCCTGCCTCCTTACCAGCTCGACTTCGTCACGCCGGGGATCTCCCCCCGGAGGGCGAGCGTGCGGAAGCAAATCCGGCACAGCCCAAATTTCCGGATGAACGCCCGCGGTCGGCCGCAGCGAAAACACCGGTTCCGATGCCGGACCTTATACTTCGGGGTCTTTCGAGACTTCGCAATCTTGCTTACTTTCGCCAACGCCCCCTCCTTGTGGTCGGCGGCCTGCGGGCAGCTCGCTTTCTAGCGCCCGCTCCTTAGTTTCTCGCAAAGGGCATGCCGAGCAACTGCAGCAGCCGTTTCGACTCTTGATCCGTTCGCGCTGTCGTGACGATCGACACTTGCAAGCCCCGGATTTTGTCGATCTTGTCGTAGTCGATCTCAGGAAAGATCAACTGTTCTTTCAAACCGAGCGAATAGTTGCCACGGCCGTCGAACGACTTGTCGGACACCCCGCGGAAGTCGCGCACGCGCGGCAAGGCAACGTTGATCAGCTTGTCTAGGAAGTACCACATCCGATCGCCCCGCAGGGTGACCATGCAGCCGATCGGCATCCCTTGCCGCAGCTTGAAGGCAGCGATCGATTTGCGGGCACGGCGAATCAGCGGCTGCTGCCCTGCGATCGTTGCCAGATCGCGGACCGCCGATTCCATCGCGCGCGGATTTTGCACCGCCTCGCCCATGCCAATGTTGAGAACGACCTTGTGAACGCGAGGGATCTCCATGATGTTCGTATATCCGAACTCTTTCTGGAGTGCAGGCGCGACCTCGCGCTCATAGAGCTCACGCAATCGGGGAGCCATTAGTTGAACACCCCCTGACACTTCTTGCACTGTCGGCTCTTCCGGCCTTGATCGTCGATGAAATAGCCGACTCGCGTTGGACGGCCGCAGTTTGGGCAGATCACCAGCACATTCGAGATGTGCAGCGGCGCTTCTTTATCGATGATCCCGCCGCGACGCGCTTGTCCCCGCGGCTTCGTGTGACGCTTGACCAAGTTCAGCCCTTCGACAATGATCCGCTGCTCTTTCGGGATCACGCGGCTGACCTTGCCTTGCTTGCCTTTCTCGCGACCAGTGGTGATGAGAACTGTATCTCCCGACTTGACTTTTGCCATCACAGCACCTCTGGAGCGAGCGAGGCAATCTTCATAAACTGCTTCTCGCGCAGTTCACGCGCTACGGGGCCGAAGATGCGCGTGCCTCGAGGGTTCTGCTTGTCCGACAGAATAACGGCGGCGTTATCATCGAACTTGATGTATGAACCATCCGGGCGACGATATTCTTTCGCTGTTCGCACGATCACCGCGCGAACGATATCGCCTTTCTTGACAGCGCCGCCGGGCTGAGCCTCTTTGACGGAGGCGACGATGATATCGCCAACCCGCCCGACCTTGCGCCGTCCTGCGCCAATGATTCGGATGCATAGCAGCTCTTTGGCGCCGGTGTTGTCTGCAACCCGGAGCCGGCTTTCTTGCTGGATCATCTACGCGTCCTCACTCGCATCGACGTCCTGAGGCTTCACCTCGGGGACATCTCCTCTCTTCACGATCTGAATGACGCGCCAGCGCTTCTCTTTTGAAAGCGGCCGACTCTCAACCATCTTCACGACATCGCCAAGGCGACATTCATTCTTCTCGTCGTGCGCCTTGTACTTCTTCGTTCGGCGAATTGTCCGTCGATAGAGCGGATGACGCTTCAGGCGCTCGACGGCGACGACGACGGTCTTGTCCATCTTGTCGCTCACGACGGTGCCGATCAGCGTGCGCCGATCCTTAAACATGGTCACCCTCAGCTTGAAGCGCCCGCGCCAGTTCGCGCTCGCGCATGATGGTCTTCAGGCGGGCAATCGACCGGCGCACGTTCTGCAGTGCGCGGTCGTTGTCCAGCTGGCGCGTGGCATGGCGCATCCGCAGGTTGAACAGTTCGCGATACAGTTCGTTCAGCTGGCGCCGCAGCTCCGCGTCGGTGGCGTTTCGAAACGCACGGCACTGCTCGCGCCGTTCACGCAGTTTCATTCGTCGCTCCCTCCTCCGCTCGGCGGTGCGTGGGGCACTGCCGGCGCAGCGGCGTCGTCGCTGCTCGCCGTCTCCTCGGCGCTGCGCTCACCGGCCGCTTTCACCTGCTGCCGAACCACGAATTTGGTCTCGACAGGGAGTTTGTGTCCGGCCCGGCGCAGCGCCTCTTTGGCCACCTCTTCGCGAACGCCGTCGACTTCGAACAGGATGTGCCCCGGCTTGACGACGGCGACCCAATGGTCTGGCGCGCCTTTGCCCGAGCCCATTCGCGTCTCGGCGGGCTTCGCGGTGACAGGCTTGTGCGGGAAAATGCGGATCCACACCTTGCCGCCGCGCTTGATGTAGTTCGTGATGGTGCGGCGCGCCGCCTCGATCTGCCGGCTGTCGACCCACGCTGCACTGAGCGCTTGGATTCCATACTGCCCATAGGCGAGCTGGTTTCCGCTCTGGGCGACGCCCTTGAGCCGGCCGCGGGACTGTCTGCGGTACTTGACCCGCTTTGGCATCAACATCGCTACTTCTCCGTCTTCTCAGCGCGGTCCTCTGGCGGGGCGGGCGGCGCAAGGTCGCCGCTTGCTGCTGCCATCCGCGCTTGCGCTTCGGCGAGCGCGCGCTCCCGCTCGGCGAGCAGCCGCTCGCGCTCGGCCAGCTGACGCTCCCGTTCTGCGATCGGGTCGAGCGCCGCGACAGACGGTGGCGCGGTGTCGCCTTCAGAGTTCGGCGCTGCCGGCTCGATGGCGGGCTCGAGCGCCGGCTCTTCCTCCTCGCGCACCATCCGGCGCTCGCTCGCCGCAGCCGCTCGGCGCTCCGCTTCCGCTCGCTGCTGGCGCGGGCCGATCACGTCGCCGCGGTAGATCCACACCTTGACACCAATGACGCCGAAAGTCGTGTGCGCTTCGGCGACAGCAAAATCGATATCCGCGCGGATCGTCTGGAGCGGCACCTGACCGGCATGCTCCCGCTCGCGCCGCGACATCTCGGCCCCGCCAAGGCGCCCGGAGACAATGATGCGGATGCCCTGCGCTCCGCGCTGCATCGAGCGCGCCACAGCCTGCTTGATCGCGCGCTTATAGGAGACGCGGCGTTCGATCTGGTCGGCAATAGAGCGGGCGACCAAGTACGCGTCCAGCTCTGGCTGGCGGACCTCGGCGATATTGACCCGCACTCGCTTGCCCGTCAGCTTCTCGAGGTGGTCGCGCAGCTCATCGACCTTCTGCCCAGAGCGCCCGATCACGATCCCCGGCTTCGCCGTATGGATTGTCACGCCGACTTGGTTGGCTTGGCGATCGATCTCGACGCGCGGGATGCCCGCATCCGGGAAGCGGGAGAGGATCAGTTCGCGGATCCGAAGGTCCTCATGCAGCAGTTCGGTGTATTGGCGGTCGGCATACCACTTCGATTGCCAAGTTTTGTTCACCCCGAGCCGGAAGCCGATCGGGTGCACTTTGTGGCCCATTTACGATCCCCTTTGCTCGTCAACGACAATGGTGATATGGCTCGACCGCTTCAGAATCGGGCTGACCCGGCCGCGGGAACGAGCCCGGTAGCGCTTCATCGTCGGGCCTTCATCCACAAACGCCCGAACGATGACCAGCTCGTCAGGGTCCATCAAGTTGTTCGCCTCGGCATTGGCAGCAGCCGATTTGACCACCTTGTAGACATCCTTCGCATGCGGCGACGGCAGATAGCGCAGGATCGCCATCGCCTCGTTGACGCGCCGGCCCCGGATCAAGTCGACGATCCGCCGCACTTTTCGCGGCGAGACGCGCACCCGTTTGGCAACTGCCCGCACTTCCGGCATCTCGCCTCCTACTTCCGGCGAACTTGGCTCGACCGCTCCGACTTGCTGACGTGCCCGCGGAATTTCCGCGTTTCCGCGAATTCGCCCAACCGGTGGCCGACCATGTTCTCGGTGATGTAGATCGGAATGTGGGCGCGGCCGTTGTGGACGCCGATGGTATGGCCGATCATCTGCGGCACAATCGTCGACGCCCGCGACCACGTCTTGATCAGGGTCCGCTGCCCTGAGCGATTAGCTTTTTCGATCTTGGCAAGGAGCTTCGCATCAACGAATGGCCCCTTCTTCGTCGATCGTGACATTCGACGTCTCCTTTGCTACTTCCGACGCCGGACGATGTACTTGCTCGACGGCTTCTTTCGCGAACGGGTCTTATAGCCGAGAGCCGGCTTGCCCCACGGAGTTTTCGGTCCGGGCAGCCCAATCGGCGCTTTGCCCTCGCCGCCGCCGTGCGGATGGTCGCGCGGGTTCATCACCGACCCGCGCACGGTCGGGCGCCGGCCGAGGTGACGGCTCCGTCCCGCCTTGCCCAGTTTGATATTTTCATGCTCAACGTTGCCCACCTGCCCGACGGTCGCGAGGCACTCCGCGCGCACGCGCCGCAGTTCGCCCGAGGGCAGGCGCAACAGCACGTAGTCGCCCTCTTTGGCCATCACCTGCGCGGCCGCGCCGGCCGCCCGGACCATTTGCGCCCCGCGCCCGGCGATCAGCTCGACGTTGTGAACCAGCGTGCCGGTCGGAATGTTCGCGAGCGGCAGCGCGTTGCCCGGCCGGATTTCCGCATCCGGCCCGCTGCGGAGCACGTCGCCCACTTTCACATTGAGCGGCGCGATGATGTACCGCTTCTCGCCATCTTCGTATTCCAGAAGGGCAATGCGCGCCGAGCGGTTCGGGTCGTACTCGATCGCCACCACCGTCGCGTTCATGCCGAACTTATTCCGCTTCCAGTCGATGATCCGGTAGCGCCGCTTGTGCCCGCCTCCGCGGTGGCGCGTGGTGATCCGGCCGCTGTTGTTGCGCCCTGCCTTTTTCTTGAGCGGCGCAAGCAGCGACTTCTCTGGCTTCTTCTTTGTAATCTCTTCAAAGGTATACCCGGAGGCGTTGCGGCGGCCGGGCGAGGTCGGGCGGTAGATCCGGATCGGCATGACACTACACTCCTTCGAACACGTCGATCTTTTGGCCCGGCTTCACCCGGACGATCGCTTTCTTCCACGGCGAGGTCATTCCCCGGCTCCGGCGCACTCGCCGCTCCTTCCCTGGCACTGTCATCGTGTGAACGTCGACCACGTCGACGTTGAACGCGGTCTCGATCGCCTGCTTGATCTGGTTCTTGTTCGCCCAGGGAGCAACCTCGAAGACATACCGGTCCTGCGCCGCGAGGATCGTGCTTTTCTCGGTCACGATCGGCCGGCGGATCACCTCGAGGATCTCGTTCATGCGACTGCCTCCTCCTTCGGCTCGTCGGCCGCCGCTCGCTCAGGGGGCTTGAGCCGCGCCTCGACCTGGCGCACTGCCTCCACCGTCATCACGAGATACCGATGCTTCAGGACATCGCCGATGTTCAGGACACTGGCGTAAGTGATATCGACGCCGGGGATGTTGCGGGCGCTGCGAATGACGAGCGGGTCGAGCGCGCCGGTGACCAGCACGGCCGTGCGGTCGATGCCGAGACGGTGAAGCGCCTCAACCATCAGCCGGGTTTTCGGCTCGGGAAGCGTCAGGCTGTCGACAACGAGCAGTTCGTTATCGGCGAGCTTCCCCGAGAGGGCGGAGCGGAGCGCAGCGCGGCGCATCTTCAGCGGCATTCGCTGGCTGAAGTCGCGGGGGTGCGGGCCAAAAACGACGCCGCCCTTGCGATAGTGGGGCGCGCGAATACTCCCTTGGCGGGCCCGTCCGGTGCCCTTTTGGCGATACGGCTTCGCGCCGCCGCCGACAACTTCGCCCCGGGTCTTGGTGTCGCGAGTGCCTTGGCGCTGATTGGCTTCGTAGCGCACGGCTGCCTGATAGATCAGCGGCGGGTTGACGGGCACGCCGAAGACCGAGTCAAGGACGTCAATCGTCCCGACAACGTCCCCCGCAAGGTTGCGAACCGAGACTTCCATGATCGTCCTCGCCTACTTCTTCGCCCCGCTTTTGACGGCGCGACGGATAATCAGCAGCCCGTTGTTCGGACCGGGCACGGAGCCTTTCACCAGCAGCAGGTTGCGGTTCGGGTCGGCCTCGATCACCTCAAGGTTCTGCACGGTCACACGCTGGTGTCCCATGTGGCCGGCCATCCGCATCCCGCGCAGCACCCGCCCGGGGGTCGTGCCGGATCCGATCGAGCCGGGCGCGCGGTGGCGGTCGGATTGCCCGTGAGTCTTTGGTCCGCCGCCAAAACCGTGGCGCTTCACCACGCCAGCAAACCCCTTGCCCTTTGAGATGCCGACGACATCGACATGGTCGCCCGCTTGGAAAATGCTGACGTCGATCGTCGCGCCGAGAGCGATCGTCGGGTCGGCGGGCAGGCGGAACTCGCGCAGATAGCGCACGGACGCCACGCCCGACTTCCGCAGATGCCCGCGCATCGGGCGATTGACCTTCTTCTTTGTTCCAAAGCCAACTTGGACCGCCGAATATCCATCTTTCTCGACGGTTTTCAGTTGGGTCACGGTGCACGGTCCCGCTTCGATCGCGGTTACGGGCACGACCCGTCCGTCAGGACGGAACACTTGGCTCATCCCGAGCTTGCGGCCCAGAATGCCGTCCACTTCAGCCATGCTTTCTCCTCCGGGCGGTCCCCCGCAGGGGACACCGGCGCATCGTTTACAGCTTGATTTCGATATCCACGCCCGCGGGCAGGTTCAGCCGCATCAGCTGATCGACGGTCCGGCTTGTCGGCTCGAGGATGTCGATCAGCCGCTTGTGGGTGCGGATTTCAAACTGCTCGCGCGAGTCCTTATCGATATGGGGCGAGCGGATGACCGTCCATTTTTGGATGCGCGTCGGCAGCGGCACCGGCCCTGCAACTTGCGCGCCGGTCCGCTCGGCGGCCTCCACGATCTGCTCCGCCGACTGGTCCAGAATCCGATGGTCGAACGCTTTCAAGCGGATGCGAATTTTCTGTCGTGCCATTTTGTCCCCTCCGGGACGGGCCGAGGTGGCCTCGTCACAACGCTACGCGCGCGCTTTCGCCAAGATCTCCTCCCCGACCGACTTCGGCACCTCGGCGTAGTGGTCGAACTCCATCGAATAGGTCGCCCGGCCTTGCGTCAGCGAGCGGATGTCGGTCGCATAGCCGAACATCGTCGCGAGCGGGACGAGCGCCCGGATCGTCGTTCCGTTGCCGCGCGGCTCCATCCCTTGGATATGGCCGCGTCGCCGGTTCAGGTCGCCAATGACATCGCCGGTGAACTCGTCCGGTGTCGTCACTTCCACTTTGAAGATCGGCTCAAGCAGCACCGGCTTCGCCTTGCGGACCGCCTCCTTCACTGCCATCGAGCCGGCGATCTCGAAGGAGAGGGCGTCGGAGTCGACCTCGTGATAGGAGCCGTCATAGAGCGTGACCTTGATGTCGATCACGGGGTAGCCGGCGATAACGCCGGTTTCGAGCGCCTTGCGGACACCCTCTTGGACGGCGCCGATGTATTCGCGCGGGATCACGCCGCCCACGATCGCGTCGACAAACTCAAACCCTTTGCCCGGCTCCGTGGGCTCGACTTTGAGCACGCAATGGCCGAATTTGCCGCGACCGCCCGTCTGCCGCACGAAGCGTCCTTCCGCATGGGCGGGCTGGGTGATCTTTTCGCGATACGCCACTTGCGGCCGTCCGACATTGGCCTCGACCTTGTATTCCCGCACCATGCGGTCGAGCAGGACTTCCAGATGGAGCTCGCCCATCCCGGAGATAATGGTCTGGCCTGTTTCCGGGTCGACGCGCACCCGGAAGGTCGGGTCTTCTTCGGCGAGCCGAGCAAGAGCGTTGCTCAGCTTATCTTGGTCGGCGCGGGTCTTCGGCTCAACGGCAACATCGATCACTGGCTCGGGGAAGCGGATCGCCTCGAGCAGGATCGGATGCTCGCTATCGCAGAGGGTGTCGCCGGTAAAGGTGTTCTTCAGGCCAACCGTGGCGCAGATATCTCCGGCCCAGATCTCCGGGATCTCTTCACGGCTGTTGGCATGCATCTGGAGCAGCCGCCCGATACGCTCGCGCTGGCCCTTGGTCGAGTTCAGGACCTGCGACCCGGCGCTGAGATGACCGGAGTAGACGCGGAAATAGGCGAGCCGGCCGACGTAGGGGTCGGTGACGATCTTGAAACACAGCGCGCTGAACGGCTCGTCGTCGCTCGGCCGACGCTCGATCGTCTCGCCAGTGACCGGATGGACCCCCACGAACGGCGGTTTGTCGACCGGCGAGGGAAGATAGGCGACGACCGCGTCCAGCATCGGCTGGACCCCTTTGTTGCGCAGCGCCGCGCCGCACAGCACCGGCACCACTTTCGAGGCGAGGGTCGCGCGGCGGAGGGCAGCTTTCAGCTCGTCGACCGAGATCGGCTCCCCCTCAAGGTAGCGCAGGGTCAGTTCGTCATCGGTTTCCGCGATCGCTTCGATCATCGCCTCGCGGCGGGCCGCCGCTTCCGCAGCCAGTTCCGGGGGGATCTCCGTCGAGGCGAGTTGGGTGCCGAGGTCGTCGGTGTAGATGATCGCCTTGTTCTCGAGGAGGTCGACGACCCCCTTGAAGCTCGCCTCGACGCCGATCGGGATCTGAATCGGCACCGGCTTGGCGCCGAGCCGCTCGGCAATCATCTCGACCGTGCGCCAGAAGTCCGCGCCGATGCGGTCCATCTTGTTGACGAAGCAGATGCGCGGCACGCGGTATTTGTCGGCTTGCCGCCAGACGGTTTCCGACTGCGGCTCGACCCCGGCGACAGCATCAAAAACGACGACGCCGCCGTCCAGCACCCGCAGGCTCCGCTCGACCTCCGCCGTGAAGTCGACGTGGCCGGGGGTGTCGATGATGTTAATCCGGTGCCCTTTCCACTCGGCGGTCGTCGCGGCGGCGGTGATGGTAATTCCTCGCTCGCGCTCTTGGATCATCCAGTCCATGACGGCCGTGCCTTCGTGGACCTCGCCCAGCTTGTAGGTCTTCCCGGTATAAAACAGGATGCGCTCGGTTGTTGTGGTCTTCCCGGCGTCAATATGCGCGATGATGCCGATGTTTCTGATCTTTTCCAACGCAACAGGGCGTGGCATAGCTGTTCCCCAACGGGCACGACAGTCAGTCGTACGCTCAGCCTGCTGGCAAGCGACACCCCGCCAGCAGCTTTGGGCGCCCGTTTCGCGCCCAACCGATTCGCTCGTCGTCCTTCTTAGTGCGCCGGCGCCCCGGCGGCTATCGCGGGAGGGCTACCATCGGTAGTGCGAGAAGGCGCGGTTCGCCTCGGCCATCCGATGCGTGTCCTCGCGCTTTTTGATCGTCGCTCCTTGCCCTTGCGCTGCGTCCAGCAGTTCCGCAGCGAGCTTCTCGGCAAACGATTTGCCGCTGCGCGCTCGCGCCGAGGTGATCAGCCACCGCATTGCGAGCGAGGTGCGGCGTTCCCCTTTGATCTCAACCGGCACCTGATAGGTGGCGCCGCCGACACGGCGGGGCTTCACCTCAAGAACCGGGGTCGCGTTGCGGATCGCTTGTTCGAAGACGTCCAGCGCCGGCCGGCGCGCTTGCCGTTCGATGAGATCGAAGGCACCATAGACGCACCGCTCCGCAACGCTTTTTTTGCCGTCGCGCATCACCTTGTTGATGAAGCGCTGAACCAGCCGGCTCCCATACTTCGGGTCCGGAGGCGGGATCCGCTTTTCAACCTGACCGCGCCGTGGCATCCCGCCTCCCTACTTCTTCGCCTGCTTCCGACGCTTGACGCCGTACTTGCTCCGCCCTTGGTTGCGCGGCGACTTCGTATTCTCGACGCCGCGGCAATCGAGGGCGCCGCGGATGATGTGGTAGCGCACCCCGGGGAGGTCCTTCACGCGGCCGCCGCGAATGAGCACGACCGAGTGCTCCTGCAGGTTGTGCCCCTCTCCCGGAATGTACGCCGTCACTTCCATCTGGTTGGTCAGCCGAACGCGCGCAATCTTGCGCAGCGCAGAGTTCGGCTTCTTCGGCGTCATCGTCTTGACCGCGATGCAGACGCCTCGCTTTTGCGGCGACCCTTTCTCGCGTCGCACCATACGCTTGGTGAGCGCGTTGTACGAGAAGCGCAGCGCCGGCGCCTTGGTCTTCTTCACCGGCGGCTTGCGCCCCTTCCGGACCAACTGACTGATTGTCGGCAATCGCTCTCTCCTCGTTGCTCGATGGCAGCATCGCCTCGCGTCGCCGAACACCGCGGTGGAGCGAGGCCAGCAGCCGGTTCCAAGGCAAACAAAATGGCCGCGACGCCTTTTCATGAACCTGGGAGTGCGCCGGGGGTGGCACAGCACTCCCTGTTATCACGAGACTGGCATCACAGCCGGCATTGCACAGCAATGCCTCCCGCGAACAGCGGGGCGATACTGAAGAGTAGCTGCTCAGCGGCAGAATGTCAAATGACCCGCCGCTCAGGAAGGACCGGGGCGAGCGGCGGGGGCGCGCTTAGTTGAACCCTTCCGTCGGCTCGGGCAGCGGCAGCGTGCTCAGGTCGGGGTGAATGCCGCCCGGCGGCCCGAGCTGATCCAGCGGCGCCGGTGGCAGCTGCTGGGCGCGCTTCTGCTTGTTCAGCCCCGTGCCGGCGGGGATGAGCTTGCCGATGATGACGTTTTCTTTCAGCCCGAACAGCCGGTCGACGGCACCGTTGATCGCGGCCTCGGTCAGCACCCGTGTCGTCTCTTGGAAGCTCGCCGCCGCAAGGAAGCTATCGGTGTTGAGCGACGCTTTGGTCACGCCGAGCAGCACCGTTTGCGCCGTGGCCGGCTCGCCGCCTTCGGCCAAGATCGCCGCATTAATCTCCTCGTAGCGAGCGCGGTCGACCAGCTCGCCCGGCAGCAGGTCGGTGTCTCCCGGCGAGTCGACCCGCACCTTGCGCAGCATCTGGCGGACGATCGTCTCGATATGCTTGTCGTTGATCGTCACGCCTTGCTGCTGGTAGACCTGCTGCACCTGTTCGACGAGGTACAGCTGGACGGCGTCGCGGCCGAGCACGCGCAGGATGTCTTGCGGGTTGACCGACCCGTCAGTCAGCCGCTGCCCTGCCTGCACCCGCTGTCCAGTTTCGACGTCGATGCGCGCGTTGGCCGGCACGATATACTCGCGCTCTTCGCGCTCTTCGTAGGTGACGATCACTTGGCCGTTTTCGATCGAGGCGACGCCGCCGATCCGGGCGCGGATCGCGAGGGTGTCATCGAGCGCGGCCAGCTCCTGCCCTGCTGCTTCCGGAGCAACAGCAAGCACATCGCCGGTGACAACGGGCGTTTCCGGCTCGACCAGAACGGTGTAGCCCGCCGGGATCGGGTATTCGTCACGATACACTTCGGTGCTGACGACCTTGATCTTGCGCACGTTGTCGTCTTGGCGCAGCACTTCGACGACACCGTCGATCTCGGAGATGATGGCTTGGCCCTTGGGAGTGCGTGCCTCGAACAGCTCCTCCACCCGCGGCAGACCGCTCGTGATGTCCAATACCGAAGCGACGCCGCCGGTATGGAAGGTCCGCATCGTCAATTGGGTGCCCGGCTCGCCGATCGATTGAGCGGCAATGATTCCCACGGCCTCGCCGAGGTCAACAAGCCGGCCGCGCGCGAGGCTCCACCCGTAGCAGCGCCGGCACAGGCCGTGGCGTGCCCGGCAGGTGAGCGGCGAGCGCACCATGATCTGGTGCACGCCTTCCGCGATCACCCGGTCGGCATGCTCCTTCGGCACCTCGCCCGCCTTCAGCTTGGCGCGGTAGTCGTCCCATGCGCGGTTGACGGCCCGCGCGAGGTCGTGATCGATCTCAGAGTCTGCCGGAACAATGATCGCGAACGTGTTCGGGTCGCGGATCGGCTCCGGCGCAATGCGGCCGACGAGGCGGTCTCCGAGGGTGTCGGTGCGCTCGCTCTTCGCCAGCGCATCGAGGATGATCCCGGTCCGCGTTCCGCAGTCTTCTTCGCGGACGATAACATCCTGCGCGACGTCGATCAGGCGGCGTGTCAGGTAGCCCGAGTCCGCGGTGCGGAGCGCGGTGTCGGCCAGGCCCTTGCGCGCCCCGTGCGTCGAGATGAAGTACTCGAGCACTGACAGCCCTTGGCGGAACGACGACCGGATCGGCAGGTCGATAATCCGGCCGGAGGGGTCGGTCATGAGGCCGCGCATTCCTGCCATCTGGCGAATCTGCGCGATATTGCCCTTGGCGCCGGAGTTCGCCATCATGTGGATCGACCCGAAGGGGTCTTGATGCGCTTCGATGTCGCGCGCGATCTGCTCCGTCACTTCGCTCCAGAGGTCGACGCTGTTCTGGTAGCGTTCCTCCTCCGAGATCAGCCCGCGCCGGTACTGTCGCTCGATCTCGGCAAGCCGCTGATCTGCCTCAGCGAGCAGCTTCTCCTTATTCGGCGGCGTCTGAATATCGCTGATCGCGATCGTGATGCCGGACCGAGTCGCAAAGTCGAAGCCGAGCCGCTTGATCTCGTCGACGACTTGCGCGGTCTCTTCGTTCGAAAGGAGGCGATAGCACTCCGCGACGACCCGCTTGAGCGCCTTCTTGTCCATCACCTCGTTCCAGAAGCCGAGCTTCTCGGGCAGGACCTCATTGAAGATGATCCGGCCGACCGAGGTGCGGGTCAGCACGGGATGCTCGGGGTCGTCCGGCGGCGCGATCGGTACTTGGATCTCGGCTTGGAGATCGATAATGCCGAGGTCATACGCCAGCTTCGCTTCGTCGAAGTCCGCGAAGATGGAGCCTTCGCCCTTGGCGCCCGGCCGCAGGATGGTCATGTAGTAGCAGCCCAGCACCATATCGAGCGTCGGGGCGACGATCGGCTCGCCTGAGGAGGGCGAGAGCAGGTTTTGGGTCGACAGCATCAGCGTCTTCGCCTCTTCGACCGCCGCCTTGGAGAGCGGGACATGCACCGCCATCTGGTCGCCGTCGAAGTCGGCGTTGAAGGCAGCACAGACGAGAGGGTGGATCTGAATCGCGCTGCCGTCGATCAAGACCGGCTGGAAGGCCTGGATCCCCAGCCGGTGGAGCGTCGGCGCGCGGTTGAGCAGCACTGGTCGATCTTGGATCACCTCTTCGAGCACATCCCACACTTCCGGCCGCACCCGCTCGACGATCCGCTTGGCGCTCTTGATGTTGTGGGCATACTGCTTCTCGACGAGCCGCCGCATCACAAACGGCTTGAACAGCTCAAGCGCCATGCGCTTCGGCAGTCCGCACTGATGCAGCTTCAGGTTCGGGCCGACGACGATGACCGAGCGGCCGGAGTAATCGACTCGCTTGCCCAGCAGGTTCTGCCGGAACCGGCCCTGCTTGCCCTTCAGCATGTCGGAGAGCGACTTCAGCTTGTGGTTCGAGCTGCTCGACACCGCTCGGCCGCGTCGTCCGTTGTCGATCAGCGAGTCGACCGCTTCCTGGAGCATCCGCTTCTCGTTGCGGATGATGATCTCCGGCGCTGAGAGCTCGATCAGCCGCTTGAGGCGGTTATTCCGGTTGATGACGCGCCGATAGAGGTCGTTCAGGTCGCTCGTCGCAAACCGGCCGCCGTCCAACTGCACCATCGGGCGCAGGTCGGGAGGCAGCACCGGCAGCACCGTCAAGATCATCCACTCAGGACGGTTGCCGCTCTTGCGAAACGCCTCAACGACGCGAAGCTGCTTGGTGGCGCGCTTGCGCTTCTGCCCCGAGGTCGAATAGATCTGGCTGCGGAGCTCCTCGCGGAGGGCGTCGAGGTCGATAGCAGCGACGATCTCGCGCACCGCTTCCGCGCCCATTCCCGCCCGGAAGAGGCTGCCGTACTTCTCCCGCAGCGCACGGTACTTCACGTCGTTGAGCAGTTCGCGAACGCGGAGGCTGTCCAACTCTTCGAGCCGTTCTTTTTTCTCTCGTTCGAGGCGGTCCTGCTCCGCCTTCAGCTTCTGCTCGACCTTCTTGATCTCTGCCTCGATCTCTCCGATCGCTTGCTCGGCAGTCGCATCAGCAAGCGCGATGATCCCGTCGCGTTTCCGCTCGAACTCCTCCTCGATTGCGCGCGCCTGCGCCGCTGCCTCGAGGTCCAGCTCCTCGAGCCGTGCTTCGTTGATGGCGGCATCCTCGGCGACGATCAGAACGCCGCGGAACGTAATCGGCTCTTTGGCGGCTTGGCCAAGCTGGGCTCGCAGCGCCGCTTCGAGGCGGGTCCGCTCGGCGATCAGCGCTGCTCGGGCGGCATCCCACTCCTGCTGCAGGGCGGCTAGCTGCTGCTTCTTCGTGGCCTCTGCCTCAGCGCGGATCGCCTCTCGCCGCTGCTTCAGCTCTGCGATCTGCCCCTGAAGTGCCTCCGCCTGTTCGCCGAGGGCGCGCTGCACCTCTTCCTCAATCGCTGCGCGCGCGCGGGCGACCCCGTCCTGATCGACCCAGGTGATGATGTACTGGGCGAAGTAGAGAACCCGCTCAAGGTCGCGCGGGGAGATTTCGAGGAGCAGGCCGAGCCGGCTTGGGGTCCCCTTCACAAACCAGATGTGGGAGACGGGCGAGGCCAACTCAATATGGCCCATCCGCTCGCGGCGCACCTTGGCGCGCGTGACCTCAACGCCGCACCGGTCGCAGATAATGCCCTTGAAGCGAACACGCTTGTACTTGCCGCAGTAGCACTCGAAGTCCTTCGTCGGACCGAAGATCTTCTCGCAGAAGAGACCGTCTTTCTCTGGCTTGAGCGTTCGGTAGTTGATCGTCTCCGGCTTGGTCACCTCGCCATAGGACCAGCTCCGGATCTGCTCCGGCGAGGCCAAGGAGATGCGAACTGCATTGAAATCGTTGACTTCGAGCACCGTTATTCCTCCCGATCGTCCTCAAGCCCATGGAGGTTGATACCGAGCTCCGGGATGTCCAGTCCGAAGGTGTCCTCGACGAACGTGATCCGCTCTTCGTCTTCGTTCAGGACTTCCACGGCGAGGGCGAGGCTCTGGAGCTCTTTGACGAGGACTTTGAAGGACTCGGGGACCCCCGGTTCCATAATGTCCTCGCCTTTGACAATCGCTTCGTAGGTCTTGACCCGGCCGACGACGTCGTCTGACTTCACGGTCAAGATCTCTTGCAAGGTGTGTGCTGCGCCGTACGCCTCGAGCGCCCACACTTCCATCTCTCCGAAGCGCTGGCCGCCGAATTGCGCTTTGCCGCCGAGCGGCTGCTGGGTGATCAGGGAGTAGGGACCGGTCGACCGAGCGTGGATCTTGTCCTCGACGAGATGGACCAGCTTCAGCATGTAGATATAGCCCACTGTCACGGGCCGGTCGAACGGCTCGCCCGTGCGGCCGTCATACAGGGTCATCTTGCCCGTGATCGGCATGGGGAGATGATGCGTTCGCGCTTTCTCGAAGGCAGCGGCCACGAGGTCGTCACGGGTCATGCCGGTCGTGTCGACGCCGATCTCGGTCAGCCACAGCTTCAAGCAGACCTCGGTGGCATAGCCGGGCTGATTGTCGTCGAACACGGCGTCGGCATCGAACCCGCGTTCGGCCAGCCAGCGCTTCGTCGTCTCCCGGATTGCGAGCCGCGAGATTGCGCCATTGGCCGCCCGGTAGTGCGGGTCGGGGTCGTTTGCCTTCCCGACAAGCCACGCTCGCGCGAGTGCGTCTTCGATCGCATCTTCGCGGGCGCCGTCGAAGACCGGGGACACTACCCGGAAGCCGAGCGTCTTCGCTGCCCAGCCGAGATGCGTTTCGAGCACTTGTCCGACATTCATGCGGCTCGGCACCCCGATCGGGTTCAGGATGATCTCGACTGGGGTCCCATCCGGCAGGAACGGCATGTCCTCAATCGGGACGATGCGCGACACCACGCCTTTGTTGCCATGGCGCCCCGCCATCTTGTCGCCTTCCGAGATCTTGCGCTTCTGGGCGATCGAGACGCGCACGAGCTTGTTGACACCCGCTGGGAGCTCGTCGTGGTTCTCGCGGGAGAACACTTTGACGTCAACCACCTTGCCCCGCTCCCCGTGGGGCACGCGCAGGCTCGTATCTTTCACCTCACGCGCTTTCTCGCCGAAGATGGCGCGCAGCAGCTTCTCTTCGGCGGTCAGCTCGGTTTCTCCTTTCGGCGTGATCTTGCCGACGAGGATGTCGCCCGGCCCGACTTCGGCGCCGATCCGGATGACGCCGTTCTCGTCGAGGTCGCGGAGGCTCTCTTCGCCCACGTTCGGGATGTCGCGCGTGATCTCTTCTGGCCCGAGCTTGGTGTCGCGCGCTTCGACTTCGTGCTTCTCGATATGGATCGAAGTGAACTTATCTTCGCGGACGATGCTCTCCGAGAGGATGATCGCATCCTCAAAATTCGAGCCGTCCCAGCTCATGAAGGCGCAGAGCACATTCTGGCCGAGCGCCAGCACGCCGTTATCGGTCGATGAGCTGTCGGCAAGCGGCTGACCGGCCTTAACCCGGTCGCCCGGGAAGACGATCGGCCGCTGGTTGATGCAGGTCGCTTGGTTGGAGCGGATGAACTTCATCAAGGGGTAGATGTGCTCATACCCCTCATCGTCGCGGACGATGATGCGCTCTGAGGTGCAGGAAACCACCACCCCGTCGACGCCCGAGATAAGCACTTGGCCAGAATCGCGCGCGACTTGGCTCTCCATGCCGGTGCCGACGAGCGGCGCCTCCGGCGCAACCAGCGGCACCGCTTGGCGCTGCATGTTCGACCCCATAAGGGCGCGGTTGGCGTCGTCGTGCTCGAGGAAGGGGATAAGCGAGGCCGCCACCGAGACGATCTGCTTCGGCGAGACGTCCATCAGTTGGACATTCTCCGCGCGCTCGGTCAGGAACTTCTCGCCGTAGCGCACCTCAACGCGCGGCTCAATGAACTCGTTGCGCTCGTTCAGGGGCGCGTTCGCCTGAGCGATGACGTAATGCTCCTCCTCATCGGCGGGAAGATACTGGATCTCATTGGTGACGAATGGGCGCACCTTGATCGGCCGCTTCGCGACCGCAACGGCGCGCCGCGCGGCCTGCTCGTCGAGCTCCGTGCCCGCCTCAAAGACGACCTCGCCCTGCTCATCGACAAGGGCTTCACGCAGCGTCCGGCCTACAAGGAGCTCCGCGGCGTCCTCGGCTTTGGGGTCGATCGCGCTGATCACGCGGCGATAGGGGGTTTCGATGAAGCCGTAGTCGTTAATGCGGCCGAACGTCGCGAGGGAGCCGATGAGGCCGATGTTCGGCCCTTCCGGCGTCTCAATCGGGCAGATCCGTCCGTAGTGAGAGTGATGAACGTCCCGCACTTCGAAGCCGGCGCGGTCGCGCGAGAGGCCGCCCGGGCCGAGAGCAGACAGCCGGCGCTTATGGGTCAGTTCGGCGAGCGGGTTTGTCTGGTCCATGAACTGCGACAGCTGCGAGCCGCCGAAAAACTCCTTGATCGCCGCAACCACGGGGCGGATATTGACCAAGGCGCTCGGTGTCGCTTGGTCGGCGTCGGTGATCGTCATCCGCTCGCGGATCACCCGCTCCATCCGCAGGAGCCCGACACGGAACTGGTTCTGGATCAGTTCCCCCACGGCGCGGACACGCCGGTTCCCCAGATGGTCGATGTCATCCGGATGGCTGACCCCGTTGTTGATCCGGATCATCTCGCGGACGATCGCGACGAGGTCCTCAGGGGTCAGGATCCGCACCTCGAGAGGCGTCGGCGACTTCAGCCGCTTGTTCAGCTTGTAGCGGCCGACCTTGCCGAGGTCATATCGGCGCGGGTTGAAGAACAGCTGATTCAGGAGTGTGCGGGCATTGTCCGCCGTGGGCGGCTCGCCGGGACGGAGCCGGCGGTAGAACTCGAGGAGCGCTTCTTCCGTCGTCTTGCTCGGGTCACGCAGCAGCGTCGATTCGATGTAATGATGGTCAGGAGCGGTGTCAACATCCTCGAACTGGGCACGGATCTCATCATTCGAGCTTAGACCGACGGCGCGCAGCAGAACCGTAACCGGGATCTTGCGCTTGCGGTCGACTTTGACCGAAATGACGTCCTTGTTGGACGTTTCGAACTCAAGCCAAGCGCCTCGGCTCGGAATAAGCTTGCCGTAGCAAAGGCGCCGGCCGGTGGTTGGGTCCTCTTCGCGCGTGAAGTAGGCGCCTGGCGAACGCACCAGCTGCGAGACGACGACCCGTTCTGCGCCGTTGATGACGAACGTGCCCTTCTTCGTCATCATCGGGAAATCGCCCATAAACAGATACTGCTCTTTGATCTCGCCGCTCTCTTTCACCTCGAGCTGGACGCGAACGCGCAGCGGCGCTGAGTAGGTCATATCGCGCTCGCGACATTCGGCTTCGCTGTATTTCGGCTCGCCGAACTCATAATCGAGGAAGCGGAGCTCTAATTTGTTGCTGAAGTCGACGATCGGCGAAATCTCGTCGAGCAGTTCGCGCAGGCCCTCCTTCTTGAACCACTCGAAGGAGCGAAGTTGCACCTCAATCAGGTTGGGGATGGCCAGCACATCCGAGATTCGGTTATATGCCTTGATCTCGATAATCGAGTCGGTATCGGTGCGTGCCAATGTCGTCGTTACCATGCTTGAACACTCCCGACCTTCGCTGAACGGTGCGAGCTCCGCTCGCCGGCGGAGCGGTGACGAAAGAAGGGCGACAAGCCAGGCGAAAGGGCCGCGGCGCTCTTCCGCGGTCTGCAGAGGGGAGAAGCTCGCCCGAACGTAATCGCCGGCTCGATCGCGTCGTCTCTCCGAGGCTAGAGACAGTGTGGAGAGGCAAGTGCCCCAGAACGAAGCGCCCCGCGGAAATCGGCCTCCGTCCGTGAGACGCCCCGCTGCCAAGGCGCGACCGCCCGCTTGCGGGCATCCGGTCGCTCCGATATAATGAGCGCGGGTCGAGTCAGGATCGGCTCCAAGGCTTCGGGGAATGAATCGCCAACGAGGGGAACTTCCAAACTCCGGAGTGCTTGCCTAACCAACGCGCAATTGTAGGAGGACGCGGCCGTCCTTGTCAAGGCGGCCTCCTCGCGAATGCGGGTGTAACTCAGCTGGCAGAGTGCTTGCTTCCCAAGCAAGATGTCGTGGGTTCGAATCCCATCACCCGCTCCCCCCGCCCGGTCGCTCTGGCCGGGCGGCTCCGTTTCGTGATCCCCTTGGTTCGTCGCCCGCACAGCGGGCGACGCCCTGCCAGCGCGCAGACACAAGCGCGTGAGAGCTGCTGACATGGCTCCAGATGGTCCGGCACTGCCCGGGGCGGCTTCGCGCTTCACTCCTTGCCCTGCGCGCGTTCCCCGGTCGACGTGAGCGGCTGGCGGCGCAAGCGTCCGATGGCGAGCGCGCCGAGCGTGCCAAGCGCAAGCACAACCGTCGCGCCGCTGATCGCGAGGCCGACTTTCACGGTCAACGGGTCGAACACCAGCTCGAGGGAGTGCGTTCCGGCGGGGAGCGCCACGCCGCGCAGCGTATGGTGGGCGCGCAGGATCTCGACCGGTTGGCCGTTCACGGTTGCCCGCCAGCCGGGGTAGTACACCTCTGACAAGATGAGCACGCCCGGCTCGCTCAGCGTTGTCTCGACATGCAGCCGATCGGGGGCAAGGTCGCGCACTGTCGCCGGAGAGCGCGCCTTGCGTCCGCTCGGCGCAATCGCCGGCGGCCGGTCCAGCACCGCGGTCGTGCCCGGGTCGAACTGGGGTGAAAGCACAGTGCGCAGCGCGCGCGCGTCGTCGGGGATCACCATCGCGTCGTGCACCACATAGGCGCGCGGCAGCGGGTCAGGCAGGACATAGAGGTTCACCTCGCGGTCGCCGGTCCGCTCAACGCTCACCTTCTCGCCGTTGGGGAACCCGCCTTGCCAAGTGACGAAGTGCTTGACGTTCAGCAATTGCCAGACGCGCTCGCGCGGCTCGGCGTTCAGCAGTTGACGGTAGCGCTCGACAACGAGGGGGCTAGCGCCGTTGATATCGCGGATCCGGAAGACATCTCCATAGTTGAGGGGATACTGCCAATCGTTGTGCGTTCGCCCGTTGGCGTCGTTGCGCTGAAGATAGCGCTGAATCTCAGTCGGCCGGTAGTACTCATCGGGCTGCGTCTTCGCAAAGTTGGTGTTGAAGCTGACGCTGATCAAATCGAAGGCGACGATCGCGAGGGAGAGCGCGATGAATACGCCCGCCGGCAGCCCGCGCACGCGAAAGAGAAGGAGCAGGCCGACGAGCAGAGTGACTACGACGGTGAAGGCGGCAGCGTTCTGCGTTTTGATCGCGTCGTCAGCGTTCTGGCCGGCGACGTAGAGGAGGAGAAAGAGCGCAATCGCCGCAAGAACTGCGCGAAGCCACAGTGCGCCCAGCCGGGCAACCTGCGCGCGGTCGGCGGTGAACAGCGTCCGTGCCCCCATCGCGCCGAGCACCGCCATCGCCACGGCGAAAAGGACAATGCCCCGCTCCTGGTGGCGGAACATCCCTGCGCCGGGGACAGCGTTGTACAGCACGCTGTGGATGATGGTATTGCCGCCGAAGGAGATGAGCAGGCCGACGGCGGCCAGCCCGACCCAAAACCACAGCTCGCGCGCGCGCGTCCAGACCACTGCCCCGATGGCAAGCGCGAGCGGCAGAATGCCGACGTACATCGGGGAGTAGTAGCTGACCGCGCCGGGCAGGATCAGCTGGATAATGTCGCGGAGAGGGAAGGCCCACGCCGACATCTCAAACGGCATGCGCGCCCGCGAGGAGATCCCCATGAACTCGACCGTCGGCACCAACTGCGCTGCCGCTGTTCCAAGACCGACGGCCACCAGCAGCGCGCCCAGCCCGAGACGAGGCACGGCGGCGCGCCAAGCAGACAGCCCGGTTTCAGCGAAGACCCGAAAGGTGAAATAGGCGATCGCAGCGTAGAGGGTGTAGAGGCTCGCCTGCGGATGGCCGCCGAGGAGCGCGACCCCGAGCGTCAGCCCGCCGAGCAGGGTGAAGGAAAGGGCGCGCCGGAGGGAAAACGGGCCGCGGGTAGCGAGCGCGATCCAGAGCAGGAGGAGCGGCAGCCAGGTGTGGACTTCCAGCACCGAGAGCTGCTGGCTCGGATAGCCAGAGAGGTAGCCGCCGAAACCATAGACCATTCCGCCGAGGAGGCCGGCAGGCCGGCTGCCGGTGAGGCGGCTCGCCAGTAAATACATCCACAGCCCGGCGAGGAAGATGTGGAAGACAGCCTCATACTCCAGCGCTTGGAGGGGGTAGCCCCGGGGGCCGGCGAGCAGCGTCGTCGGCCAGTGGAGCGGGTAGAACACGGCCGATTGGATGTCGGCGAGAAACGGGTGGCCGGCGTAGACATACGGGTTCCACGTCGGGAGCCGGCCGGCGAGAAGCTCTTGGGTCCGGAAGAAGGCGAAGGAGTAGAACTGCTCGACGAAATCGCCTTTGGGGAAAGCGCCGCGGTTGAGCGGGTCCGGCGTCACGATCCGCCAATAGAAAAGGAGCGTTAGGAGAAAAAGGAGCGCCGCCGACCCGAGATCTGCGAGGACGGGGAGAGGGGAGCGGCGCGCTCGCGGCAGCGCGCTTGCGGTCGTCGTCACGCCCTAGCGAGTAGCGGGGCGCGCCCCTGTCGGCAGGTCGACGCTCGGTCGCCCCGGCGGCGCCTCGTCCATGCCGAACAGCCACCGCGCCCGCGGACCAAGCGGGCCGTTGAACCAGAGCGCTTGCACCGCCTGCAGGAATGTCCGCGACACCGTGATCGCCGAGAACATCGAAATGATCACGCCGATGAACAGGGTCAGGGCGAAGCCGGTGACAAGACTGGCTCCGAAATTCGAGCCGAACCAGTAGAGAATGACGCACGTGATCATGGTCGAGATATTGCTGTCTCGGATCGACAGCCAGGCGCGGCTGAACCCGGCATCGATCGCGCCGGCAAGCGTTCTCCCAATCCGGAGCTCTTCCCGCATACGCTCGAAGATCAGGATATTCGCGTCGACGGCCATCCCGACCGAGAGGATAAAGCCGGCGATCCCGGCGAGGGTGAGGGTCACCGGAATAAGCCGAAAGACGGCCAAGGTCAAGATGGCATAGATCGCGAGCGCCAGCACGGCGATCGCGCCCGGCAGTCGGTAGTAGACGAGCATGAAGGCCGCGACGGCAAGGATGCCGATCTGGCCGGCGACGATGCTTTTCTGGATCGAATCGGCGCCGAGGGTCGCGTCGACATCCTGCTGGAGGATGACCGAGACCGGCACCGGCAGCGCCCCGGCGTTCAGCTGGATCGCGAGCGTCCGGGCGGAGTCCATGGTGAAGTTGCCCCGGATGAAGCCGCGGCCGCCGAGGATCGGCTCGTCGACTTGGGGAGCGGTCAGCAGCTCATTGTCGAGGTAGATCGCGATCTGGCCGCGGATGGGGGCGAGGCGGGTTGTGGCTTCCCCGAAAATCTCAGCGCCGCGGTCGTTGAACTCGAAGTGGACAACCGGCTGGTTCAGCGTCGGCTCAAGCGCTGCGTAGGCCCGCCGAAGGTCGGCCCCCGTCAGGCCGAGCTCCTTATCTTGGGGCAGCCCGTCCGGCCCGATCGTCCGTTCTTTAAAGTTCAGCTGCGCTGTCTGGCCGATCAGCCGCTTCGCCTCTTCGACGTCGCGCACGCCCGCCAGCTGCACCGCAACGCGGTCCTCGCCCTGCTGCATGATCACCGGCTCTGCGACGCCGTAGGCGTTGACCCGCCGCTCGATGTTCCGCACGAGCGAGGTCATCGCTTCCTGCCGCTGATCGGCAGGCACCTTGGACAGGTCGGCTTGGAGGACGATATTCGTGCCGCCCTGCAGGTCGAGCCCGAGTCGCTGGCCGACCCGCTCGAAGGTGGTGTTGCCGATCTGAATGCGCACCCCCTTGCTCTCCGGCCAAGGAATAAACCCGGGCAGGTAGTTCGACGGCTTCTGCGGCCAGATGAACCAGAGCGAAACGCCAGTCAGCAGCACAATGAAGACTAGAAGCGGCCAATTTACTCGTCGCACAGCGTCAACCCGTTTCCGTCTATTCCGGTTCCATCTGTTGTGTGCGCGTCCGGCGGGCCTTCGGGGATGACGGTGCCCGCTTCAGCGCATCGACGCCCATCGTTCTAGACGACCGGCGTAGCTTCCGGCTCCTCCGCCTCCTCTGGCGCGTCGTCGCGCAGCGGCACCTTGTGCAGCGTGTCGGTGCTGACGAGTCGGCCGGGGTCGGTGAAGAGGATCCCATTCAAGTGGTCGACTTCATGCTCCACCGCTTGGGCAAGCAGGTCTGTCGCGCTCATCTTGTACTCTCGGCCGTGCCGGTCGCGGGCGCGAAAGACGATGCTCTCCGATCGCACTACGTCGCCAAACCAGCCGGGGAGGCTGAGACAGCCCTCGGTGACGATCCGCTTGCCACGCCGCTTCACGATCTCGGGGTTGATCAGCACATAGGGCTCGCGGCCATCGCGCAGCTCGATGACCGTCAGCCGGATCGGCACGCCGACTTGCGGCGCTGCGAGGCCGACGCCCCGATTGACGCGCATCGTTTCGATCATGTCGTCGATCAGCCGCTGGATCGGCTCGTCAATCACCGTGATCTTTTTGCAGACCTGCCGGAGAATCGGGTCCCCGAACCGGCGAATCTCAAGGACAGCCATGGTGCGGCTCCGAGGGCGCGGATCGTCTCGCTCGCTCAGAAGTATAGGAGAGCCTTGCGTGTTCCATCATCCATTCCGCGCGCCTGCTACGATAAGGCAGAAGCGTCTGACCAGCCGTCGGACGCTCACGGAGGAGGATGTTCCCCCGCTTCCCTTCGCGCCTCGGCCTGATGCTGAGCGGCCGCCAGCCGATCGACGAACTGATTGCGTCGGCGCGCGCCGCTGAAGCGGCAGGCTTCCACAGCGTGTGGTCCGGCGACGGCGGCGGCGACGTCTTCTCCCTGCTGACCGCCTACGCCCTCGCCACTCAGCGCATTCGTCTTGGCGCAGGCGTTGCCGTCTGGCATCGCCCTCCGATCGTCGCGGCGCAAGCTGCTGGTCAGCTCAGCCGCATTTCCGGCGGTCGCTTCATTCTCGGCCTCGGCGCCGGCCCGCGCGACTGGAACGAAGACTGGTGGGGCATCTCCTTCGACCGGCCGATCACTCGGATGAAGGAGTATGTCGAGATCGTCCGGGGCGCGCTCTCGCTTCAGCACGGCGTCCTGAACTATGCGGGGAAGGTCTTTCAGGTCCGCAACTACCGCCGTCGCGTCGCCGCCCCGGTCGTCCCGCCGATCTATCTTGGCACGGTCGGGCCGCAGATGAACCGCCTCGCGGGCCAAGTGGCCGACGGCGTTCTTTTCGACGTCTGCCTGCCGCCCAGCTACCTGACCGCGGTCGCCATTCCCGCAGTCGATGCTGGGCTCGCTCGGGCAGGGAGGACGCGGGAGCAGGTCTGCCTCGCGGCGATGGTGCCGGCAGCGGTCAGCGCCGACCGGCGCGCGGCGCGGCGCTTCGTCAAGCGCGCGATCGCCGGGCATCTCGAAAACGACTACTTCTACCCGGTCTGGCGAGCCGCCGGGTTCGAGGCGGAGGCGCTCGCCGCTCGCGAGAAGCTGCGCGCGCGCGACATCGAGGGCGCGCTCGACGCGATTAGCGACGACTTCGCGGCGACGGTCGGGATCTGCGGCACGCCCGACGAAGCGCGCCAGCAGGCCGCGCGCTGGCTCGCCCTGCTCGATATCGTCGTCCTGCTCGCTCCTCCCTTCGGCGCAGCCGACGACGAGGTCGCCGGCAACCGACGGGCGCTCATCGACACCTTCGGCGCCTAGGAGGCCAAGATGCTGCATTCCCGCGTCGGGCTGATGATGGCGGGGCGCCCCCTCCGCGACCTCGTCGAGACGGCGCGGCGCGCTGACCGCGCCGGGCTGCACAGTCTCTGGTGCGGCGACGGCGGCGATGCGTTCAGCCCGCTCACCGCCTATGCGCTCGCGACGACCAAGATCCGCCTCGGCACTGCGGTCGCGGTGTGGCACCGCCCGCCAGTGATCACTGCTAACGCCGCGCTCCAGCTGGCCGCAGTGTGTGACGGCCGCTTCACCCTTGGCTTGGGGGCAGGCCCAAAGCAGTGGAATGAAGACTGGTGGGGCATCCCCTTCGACCGCCCGGTCGGCCGGATGCGCGAATATATCGCCGTGATCCGGGGGGTCTTTGAGTCGGGACCTGAGCGGCCGTTCACCTTCGAGGGGCAGCATTTCCGGGTGCGCCGCTATCACCGGAGCAGCCGCCATCCTGCCCCGCCGATCGTCCTCGGCACGGTCGGCCTCCAGATGAACCGCCTCGCCGGCGAGGTTGCCGATGGCGTGATCTTCGATGTCCTGCTCTCGCAGCGCTACCTGCGCGACTGCGCTCTCCCGGCAGTGATGGAAGGCGCGCGACGCGCCGGGCGCGAACGGTCGGCCCTCAGCCTCGGCGCGATGGTCTGCTGCGTTGCCGACCCCGACGAGCGGACGGCGCTCCAGGGGGTCAAGTGGGGCTTGCTCGGCCACCTTGTCGCCGAGTACTTCTACCCGGTCTGGCGCGACGACGGCTTCGAGGCGGAGACGCGCCGCGCGCAGGCGCGGCTGCGTGCCGGCGACCCCGCCGGGGCAGTGGCCGAGCTGTCTGACGAGTTTGCCCGCACCGTCGCCATTGTCGGCCGGCCAGACGACTGCCGCCGTCAGCTTGCTGCCTGGCTCGAGCTCGTCGATTTCGTTGCGCTCTGGGCCCCTCACCGCCCAGAAGCGCCTCACGCCGCTACCCTCGATTTCCTGATCGATCTCGTCGCAGCCTGACCGGCGTCACGCAGGCAGCGGGCCCAGACCCTCGGTCGCAGCGACGAAGGCGGTCACATGGTCCGGATTGCCGGCGAGGATCGAACGCGAGCGGAGCGTGAGCGGCGCGCCGCCCTGCTCGCGCACCACGCCGCCGGCCTCTTCGATCAGCAGCCAGGCCGCCGCGAAATCCCACGGCGCGAGAAAATGATGAAAGTAGAGGTCGAACCGACCAGCCGCTGTATAGGCGAGGCCGAGCGCCGCCGACCCGAGGCAGCGGAACAGTTGGACCTGGCCCCAAAGATGCTGCTCGATCGCGATCGCGCGGCGCGCCCGCTCGTCGTGATAGCCGAGGTCATACCCGATCACGGCGTCGCGGAAGCTGCGTCCGCTCGCGCTGCGGATCGGCTGTCCGTTCAGCGTGGCGCCGCGGCCGGCGGCGGCAGCGAACACCTCCTCATGGCACGGGTCGTAGACCACCCCCACCAACGGCCGGCCGTCAAGCACGAGCGCTACCGAGACGCTGAAGAGCGGGATTCCCAAGGCATAGTTGAAGGTGCCGTCGAGGGGGTCGATCACCCAGCGCAGCCGCCCGGAGCTGCCGAAGGCACCGGCTTCCTCGGAGAGCACGTCATGATCCGGGAATGCTGCCCGGAGCCGATCGAGGATTGCTGCTTCGGCGGCGAGGTCAGCGTCCGTGGTGACGTTTGCGCGGCCGTGCTGGTGCACCGCGACGGCGCGCGGGCGCCGCTCGAGGATGACGCGGCCCGCTGCCCGCGCCGCTCCCACCGCCACCTCCAGGGCGTCTTCCCCGGTTCGGCCGATCGGCAGCGCGGTCACACGACGTACCGCTGGCCGTCTTCGGGCGCCTCGATCGTTGCGCCAAGCTCGGCAGCGAGCGCGGCCAGTTCCCGCACAATCTCGTCGTCGTAATCGGCGTTCCGGTGGATGGCGACCACGCGCGGAAGCGTGCCGTGGATGGCGCGGAACGCTTCGAGCTCCGCGCCGAGCCGACGCGGGGTCAGATGCTTCGCGTTCACGGCAGCGGCATCGAGGCGGTTCGGGAAGGTCACCTCGACGAGCAGCAGGTCCGGCCGGACCCGCTCCCACAAGCCGGGGACGCTCCCGTGAGTATCGCTCGTGTAGAAGAGCGAACGGCCGTCGCGTTCGATCAGCACGCCGACCGTCGGCGCCGAGTGATTTGCCGGGGCTGGCGTCAGGCGATACCCCGCGACCTCGACCGGCTGGTAGGGCGCAAGCTCCCAAAAGCGGACGGCGGGCGCCTCGCTGCTGGGAAGCTCATCCAGCTGCGGCCAGATCACGCCGTTGAAGAATGCCGAGCGCAGCACGGCGCGCACCTCAGGCAGGCAATAGACCGGCAGCGGAGGGTATCCCCAGCGGCTGAACGCGACGGAGGGAAAATCGCGGATATGGTCGTAGTGGTAGTGCGTCAGCACAACCGCCTCAAGGGCGCGCTGCTGCTCGCGGCTCAGCGCCGCCGCGAGACAGCCTGCATCGATCGCGACCCGACCATCGACAAGAAAGGTGGTCGCGCGCCGACCGGCGCTCTCGGTTTGATAGGCGCCGACAATCTGTACGTCCACCCAACCCTCCGCGGGACAGGGTGTCCCCTGAGATGGAGACGGCGGCCAAAGTCTACCAGATGGCCGGGTGCTGACATTCTTGCGGCCGCCGGAAGCGCGCCGCTATGATCCGCCCCATCGCCGAGCGGGAGAGCATGCAGCAATTTGTCGGTCAAGTGGTAGCGGTCGAGCCGTTGGGCTCGGCGGGAACGATCCTCTGGCTGACGGCTCCTGCGCTGGCTACGATGACAAGCGGCCAATTCGTGCTGGCGCGCTGCGGCGACAGCTTCGACCCCTTGCTGCGGCGCGGTCTCTCGCTCCATCACACCGCGCGCTCCGATGGCGCGGTCGGTTTTCTCGTCGGCAGCGGGAAACGCTGGACAGACTGGCTTGCTGCGCGCCGGCCGGGCGATGGCATCGATCTCATCGGTCCGCTCGGAAAAGGGTTCTCTCGGGAGAAAACCGCCCGCCGCCTCTTGATCGTCGCTGAGGGGCTGGGAATCGCGCCGATGGTTGCCCTTGGAGAAGAGGCAGTTGCTGCCGGGTGCGAGGTGCGGGTCGTTGTCGAAGCACCCTCGGCAGCTGCGCTCTATCCCGTCGAGCGGCTCCCCGCCGCGGCCGAGGTCGTGGTGTTTACTCATGATGGAACAGCGGGACGGCGCGGCCGCGCCAGCGAAGGCGTCGCCGATCTGATCGGCTGGGCCGATCAAGCGTTCCTTGCCGGCTCGCGCCGCCTGCTTGCCGATGCGCGCGCAGCCCTAGCGCGCCGGCAGTTGCGGACGCCGGTCCAAGTGATCGTCGAAGAGCGAATGGCCTGCGGCGTCGGCGCTTGTCTCGGCTGTGTCGTCTTCACGACCGAGGGACCTGTTCCCTCCTGTGTTGCTGGACCAGTGTTCGACCTGTGGGCGCTCACATGGTGAACCTTGCGGTCGACCTCACCCCGCGGCTGCGGCTGGCCAACCCGGTCATCGCCGCTTCGGGCACCTTCGGCTACGGCACAGAGTACGAGGACCTGATCGACCGGGAGCGGCTCGGCGCGATCGTGAGCAAGGCGGTTGGGCCGGCGCCGCGCCACGGCAATCCGCTCCCCCGCCTCTTCGAGACCCCAGCGGGGCTGCTCAACTCGATCGGCCTGCAGGGGATCGGGGTTGAGCGCGTTGCCGCCGAGAAAGCACCGCTGTGGGCGCGCTGGCGGGTGCCGGTGATTGTCAACGTCGTCGGCGAGCGGGTGGGCGATTTCTGCGCCGTTGTCGAGCGGCTGGACGGACTGCCAGGCGTTGCGGGCTTCGAGCTGAATATCAGCTGCCCCAATGTCGAGGGCGGGATGCTCTTTGGGCACGACGCGCGGATGGCCGCCGAACTGACCGCAGCCGTGCGCCGACGGACACAGCTTCCCCTGCTTGTCAAGCTGTCGCCGAACGCTCCCGACCCGCTCGCGGTCGCGCAGGCGACCGTGGCGGCAGGAGCGGATTGTCTTGTCGTTGCCAACACTTGGCTCGGCATGGCAATCGACCCGAAGCGGCGCCGCCCGGTCTTTTCGAACGTCTTTGCCGGCCTCTCCGGCCCGGCGATCCGGCCGCTCGCCGTCCGCCTGACCTACCAAGTCGCCCAAGTCGTCAACGTGCCGATCGTCGGCTGCGGCGGCATCGCCAGCGCGGCCGATGCGCTCGAATTTATCATGGCAGGCGCGACGGCGGTGCAGGTTGGAACGATGACCTTCACCGAGCCTGGCACGATGGTCGCCGTGATCGAGGGGCTGCGCGACTTCTGCGAGCGCGAAGGGGTGACAACCCTGACCGAGCTTGTGGGAGCCGCGAACGACCGTTGCACTCCCGAAGGAGCCGCATGACCGTCTCTCTCCGACTTGGTCTCGCACTCGCCCTCCTGATCGCTGGCTCCGGCTGCCAGTATCTCGCGCGGCTGACGCCCGGGCGGACAGGCGCGCCCGGCACGCCGCTCCCCCAGATCGTTGTTGATACGCGGGGAACGGAGATCAAGGTGCCGGGGAAGATCGCCTTCGCACGCGAGGGCAACCTCTGGATCCTCGCCGACGGCGTAACGACGCAGCTGACAAAAGGCGGCAAGGATATGCAGCCGGCGTGGTCGCCGGATGGCACCGTGATCGCCTACGTCAAGAAGGAGCAGGATTATTCGGACATCCTGCTCTATGTCGTCGGGACCGGCGATTTCAAGCCGCTCACCAACAACCGCTTGAACCGCTCGACGTGGGTCTTTCGCCCGACGTGGTCGCCGGACGGGAAGCAGATCGCCTATGTCAGCGACCAGTACAGTTGGGATATGGGCCTGTTCTTGATGAACGCGACCGGCACCGGTGCGCGACGGCTGACCCAAAGCGAAGGCGCCGGCGGGGTGGACAACCCGACGTGGTCTCCCGACGGCAAGACGATCGCGCTGGCCGCCTTTCGCGGCGGTGTTCAGCAGATCTGGCTCTACACTTTGGCCACCGGCCGCTGGACACAGGTGACCGCGCATCCAGAAGGCGCCTACGATCCGCGCTGGTCGCCCGTTGACGACAAGATCGCCTATACCGCGCGCGAGGACAAGAAGCACGATATCTGGGTGACCGACCTCGAAGGCAAGAACAAGAAGCGCCTTACTACTCTCGGCGCGGCCCGCGCCCCTGCTTGGTCGCCCGACGGCAAGTTTCTCGCCTGGATTGCCGAGCAGCACGGCTCGTTTGATATCTGGGCTGCGACCGTCGACCGCGTCGACGGCGAGATCGTCCTCGGCACGCCCAGCAAGCTGACCAACGGCCTCCAAGTCGATCCCGTCAGCGGTCTCAGTTGGCTCTATTGAGCGCCGCGCCTTTCTAGGAGCGTCGCCGTTCCAGCTCACGCTCCTCTTCGATGGTGAAGCGCGCCCAGGGAATAGCGCGCAGCCGCTCGACCGGGATCGGTTTGCCGCTCTGCTCCGAAAAGCCGTAGGTGCCCTGCTCGATCTTCCAGAGAGCGTGGTTCACCTCATGAAGACGCTGCTCGAAGTCGTGCTCGAGCGAAAGCGCCTGCTCGCGGTCGTACAGGTCGGTGGCGATATCAGCGTAGTGCGCGGCGACCCCTCCGCCCTGGTTGTACACTTCGCTGGTGTCTTCGACGATGTCGCGCCGCGCGCCGGCGATCAGCATTTCGAGCCGCTTTCGCTCTGCGAGCAGCAATTGGCGGAATTCTTCAAGTTGACTCTGGTCCATCGTTGACCCCCGTACTGCGCTCTTCTCCAAGCGTACACGCTCTGTCGGCGAGAGGCGAGCACACTGGCGGGCGAGGAGCGACCTAGCGTAGAGTTACTGGGCGGGAACCCGGGGAACGATTGCCTCAACAGCGAGGTGCGATGAGCAACGAGGGCGACCTAGTTCTCCGACTGCACGGCGCAGAGATGCAGGAGCTGCCCGGCCGGGTCGTTGCCGTCACCCTCCATACCTCCCGCGGCGACATTCAGGCGCTCCTCCATCCTGGCGAGAATGGGCGCGCCGCCGTCATCTGGGCCGGCGGCGCAAATGGCGACATGAACGGGCCGGCTGGGGGGCTGTTCGCTGACCTCGCGGGCGACCTTGCTCCTCTTGGCGTCTCTTCGCTCCGGCTGCGGTATCGCAAGCCGCACTACTTCTACGAGTGCGTGCTCGATGTGCTGGCAGGGGTCTCCTTCCTCCGCGGCTTGGGTTCCGACGGCGTCGTGCTCGTCGGCCACGCGCAGGGCGGCGCAGCAGCGATCATGGCGGGGGTCCTCAGCGACCAGGTGAAGGCAGTGGCGGCGCTCGCCCCCCACGGCTTCGGAACCCATCTCGTTCATCAGTTGGCGCCGCGGCCGCTCCTCCTCATTCACGGCGAGAACGACGAGGTCTGCCGCCCTGAGATCTCGCTTGCGATCTTTCGCGACGCAGTTGAGCCAAAGCAGCTGATCCGCCTGCCCGGCGCGAGCCACTCGTTCATTGAACGCCGACAGGATCTCACGCTCATCCTCTCCGATTGGATCATCCATCAGCTCGGTACGCGCCCGCTCGACCGAACTAACGGCGCGCCGACCATCATCCATCCCTTCGTCGTCGATGAGGACGGCCGACCGCGCATCAAAGAGCTCGTTCTCTACCAAGGGGATATCACCTCGCTCGAATGCGACGCGATCGTCTGTCCGAACAATGACCAGCTCTGGGTCACCGACGGCGTTGCCGGTGCCGTGCTGCGCCGCGCGGGCGAAAGCGTCTTGCGCGAAGCGGTAGCGGCCGGCCCGGCCCGCGTTGGGTCATGCGTCGTGACCAGCGCGGGCAAGCTCCCCGCCAAGCATGTCTTCCATGCCATCACGAGCGGCATAGCGAACGGCCTCATTCCTCCCTCGGTCGCGACGATCCAAGCAGCCACCCGCAGCTGCTTCGCCCGCGCCAATGAGCTCGGCCTGCGGAGCATCGCCTTTCCCGCCCTCGGCACTGGCGGCGCCGGGCTCCCGTTCGAGGCGGCGGCGGCGGCACTGCTGCCAGTCATTGAGGAGGAGCTGCGCAAACCGGGCACGGTCGAGAAGGTCGTGATTGCGCTGTTTGGCCCCGGCGCATTCCAAGCGTTTGCCAGCCGGCTGAACAGCAGGCGCTAGCCGCCGCGTCTCTCCCGCTCGATCGCGCAACTTCCGATATGATTGCTTCGCGGCAACCGGAATGGGCCTCGTGCGGGCGCTTCTCTCGAGGCGAGGAGGGGACGGTGACCGAGCGCTATGCCGTCGACTATCTGGCGGTTGTCCTCGCGATCGGCGTGCCGGTCGTCTTGCTCGGCGCGGCGCTCGCTGCTGCTTCCCTTCTCGCGCCGCGCGTCCGCACTGCCCGGATGGGAACCGCCTATGAGTGCGGCATGCCTCCCGCCCCCGGCTTCTCCCGCCAGATCAATGCCCGCTATTTCCTCTTCGCCATCCTGTTCATGATCTTCGACGTGGAGGCGATCTTTCTCTTCCCGTGGGCAGTCATCTTCCCCGGCGCTGGACTGCTGATCTTTCTCGAGATGCTGCTCTTTGTCGCCATCCTGCTGTTCGGCTTGCTCTACACCATTCGCAAAGGGGTGCTGCGATGGAGCTGATGCGCGACGGTCCGCCCCGGCCGATTGACCAGATTGCGGGCCCCCTGCTTGGGCGGCTGCCGCCCGGCATCATCACGACCACCCTCGACGCGATCGTCGCGTGGGCGCGGAAGTCGTCACTCTGGCCGATGCAGTTCGGCCTCGCCTGCTGCGCCATCGAGATGATCTCGACCTACATGGCGCACCACGACTTCGACCGCTTCGGCGTCGTCACTTGGCCGTCGCCCCGCCAGTCGGATGTCATGATCGTCTCGGGAACGGTCGTCGCCAAGATGGCGCCGGCGATCGAAACCCTCTATGAGCAGATGCCGTACCCGAAGTGGGTGATCGCGATGGGCGCCTGCGCCGTTGATGGCGGGCCGTACGTCCGCTCCTACTCCGTCGTGATGGGGGTGGACAAGATCATCCCCGTCGATGTCTACGTCTCCGGCTGTCCGCCCCGGCCGGAAGCACTGCTCCACGGCGTGCTCAAGCTCCAAGAGAAGATCGCCCGCGAGGCGCGCTTCGCGAGGCAGCGCGCGTGAGCGTGCGGCTCGTCACTGTCGCGCCGTCGCCGCTTCGGCCGGCTGCCGAGGTGGCGCTGCTGCTGCGCGAGCGGCTTGGCGTCGAGGCGGCGGTCATCCTCGACGAGGCCGTCTTCTTCGTGCCGCCCGACGAGGTCGCCGCAACGGCCCGCCGCCTGCGCGACGACCCGGCGCTCGCCTTTGACTACCTGCGCTGCCTGTCGGCGGTGGACTACATCGACTATCTTGAGGTCGTCTACCACCTGCTGTCGCTCCGCGAGCGCCAGAAGGCGGTAATGAAGGCGCGGCTGGTCGAGCCAGACCTGACAGTCGACTCGGTGGTCGGCATCTGGCGCGGGGCCGACTGGCACGAGCGCGAGGCGGCCGACCTGTTCGGCATCACCTTCCGCGGCCATCCGAACCTGCGCCGGCTGCTTCTGCCCGACGAGTTCGAAGGCTTTCCGCTCCGCAAGAGCTACCCTCTCGCGCCGCTGCCGAGCGAAGAGGTCGAGGAGGGCGAGGAGTGATCGAGCCCGGCCTGCAGATCGTCGCCCACGACACTGCCGACGGCGTCGACGTCGCCGTCAACATGGGGCCGCAGCACCCGAGCACCCACGGCGTCTTCCGGATGCTGCTGCGCGTCGACGGCGAGCGGATCACGGGCGTCGAGCCGTTCATCGGCTATCTCCACCGCGGCAGCGAAAAGCTGTGCGAGGTCGAGACCTACCGCCAGATTATTCCTCTCTTCGACCGGCTGGACTACCTCTCAGCGTTTAACAACGAACTGGCCTTCGTGATGGCGGTCGAAAAGCTGCTCGGCACGACGGTCCCGGAGCGCGCCGAGTACGTCCGCATCATCCTCTGCGAACTGAACCGGATCGCCTCGCACTTTATGTTCTTCGGGGCGTTCGGCATCGACGCCGGCGCGATGACCCCCTTCATGTTCGGCTTCCGCGAGCGCGAGCGCATCCAGCAGCTGTTTGAGAGCGTCTCCGGCGCCCGGATGATGCACAACTATTTCCGTCCGGGCGGGCTGAACATGGATGTGCCGGACGATTTCGTCGACAATGTGCGCGCGCTGCTCCCCGTGCTCAAGCGCGGCCTCGACGACGCCAACCGCCTGCTCACCGGCAACGAGATCTTTATCGCCCGCACCAAGGGCATCGGCATCATCAGCGCCGAGGACGCGATCGCCTGGAGCCTCTCCGGTCCGATGCTGCGCGCTTCGGGCGTGGCGGTCGATGTCCGGCGCGACGAGCCCTACTCGCTCTACGACCGGTTTGACTTCGCCATCCCTGTTGGCGATGTCGGCGACTGCTACGACCGCTACCTCGTTCGAATGGCCGAAATCGAGCAGTCAATCCGTATCGTTGAGCAGGCAATCGCTGACTTTCCGGGCGGTCCCTATCTGGGCAGCGTCCCGAAGCTGATCCGGCCGCCGGCTGGCGAGTGCTATGTCCGCACCGAAAACCCGCGCGGCGAACTCGGCGTCTATCTTGTCTCAACCGGCGAGCGCCGTCCCTACCGCGTCAAGGTGCGCGGTCCTTCCTTCGTCAACTTGAGCGCGATCCAGCAGCTGCTGGTCGGCAGCTACCTTGCCGATGCCGTGCTCATCCTCGGCTCGATCGACATCGTTCTCGGCGAGGTCGACCGGTGATTGGAGAGGTGGTCCGAGCGGCGATCGGCGTCTTCGTCGTCTTCAATGTCGTAGCGATCTCGGTGCTCGTGCTGGTCCTCCTCGAGCGCAAGTTCCTCGGCCGGCTGCAGCAGCGCTTCGGCCCGACGCGCGTTGGTCCGCACGGCATTCTCCAGACCGTCGCCGATGCGCTGAAGCTGCTCTTGAAAGAAGACTTCACTCCGGCGCGCGCCGACCGCCTCCTGTTTCAAGCGGCGCCGTTCCTTGTCATCGTCCCGATCTTTCTCCCGTTCGTCGCGATCCCCTTCGCGCCCGGCCTTGTCGTTCGCAGTCTCGAGTTCGGCCTGCTCTATGTCGTCGCGATGCCGGTTGTGAGCGCGCTCGGCTTCTTCCTGGCCGGCTGGGCCTCCGACAACAAGTACGCGCTCATCGGCGCGGTGCGCTACGCGGCGGTGCTCGTCTCCTACGAGCTGCCGATGCTGATTGGTGTCATCGGCGTCGTGATGGTGACGGGCACGCTCAACCTCGTCGAGATTGTCGAACAGCAGGCGGCGTGGCCGCTCCTCTTCGCGCAGCTGCCCGCCTTTCTCCTCTTCCTGATCGGCGGCATGACCGAGGGGAACCGGACCCCGTTCGACATCGCGATCGCGGAGTCGGAGGTGGTTGGCGGGCCGTTCGTCGAGTACAGCGGGATGCGCTGGTCGATCTTCTACCTCGCCGAGTACGCCAGCATCTTCGCGACTGCCGCCCTGACGACGCTCCTCTTTCTCGGCGGCTGGCACGGGCCGCTGCTGCCGCCGCTCGCCTGGTTCCTCATCAAGACCTCTGCCGTCGTCATCATCATCTTCTGGATGCGGGGCACGATGCCGCGCCTGCGCATTGATCAGCTGATGAGCCTCGCTTGGAAAGGCTTGATCCCGGTCGCGTTCCTGAACCTCGTGGTGACCGGGGTCGCCGTGCTTGTCGGCGGTCCCGGCCCCGGTTCGCCGCTCGTCATCCTCGGCGGTCTCGCGACCACTGCGGTCGCGCTCGCCGCGTTCACCGCCGCGCTCCGCCCACAAAGGAGGTCCGATGTTCGGCTCGGGACTGCTGCTTGGCCTCGCGACGACCTTGCGAACCGCCCTCCGGCGGCCCGTCACTATTCAATACCCTGAGGAACGGCGGGAACTGTCGCCGCGCACGCACGGCGCGCCCGGCCTGATCTGGGACAACGAGGCGGATGAGCCGAAATGCACCGGCTGCGGCCTCTGCATGCGCGAATGCCCGGTCGGCGTCATCCATCTCACCTCGGTCAACAACCCGAAGTTCAAGCGGGGCAGCACGCGCAAGCGCATCGTCGAAGATTTCACGATCGACCTCTACCGCTGCATCTACTGCGCCATCTGCGTCGATGTCTGCCCGTTCGAGGCGATCGAGATGACCCCGGTCTTCGAACTGGCGCGCTACAACAAAGGCCAAGTGGTCGCCTCGTTCGACGACCTAGTCGAATTCACCGGCACGCGCCGTCCGGATAGCACGTGGTCGCCCCATGCCGCGCCGGCCCCCGTCGGAGCGAAGGAGTGAGCGCGCCCGTTCCTGCGCTGCGGCCGCGGGCATGGACGGGATGAGGGACGATGAGGGGGTGACGGCGTGACCACCGACGGGGTGCTTGTCGCCTTCGGCATTGTGGCGGCGGTGGCGATCGTCGCCAGTCTCGGCGTTGTCCTTGCCCGCAATGTCGTCCACGCCGCCGTCAGTCTGATCGTCTCGCTGATGGCGGTGGCGGGCGTCTACGTGCTGCTGCTGGCGGACTTTCTCGCGCTGGCGCAGGTGCTGATCTACGGCGGGGCGGTGACGATCCTGCTGCTGTTCGCGCTGATGCTCTACCGCACGGGCCGCGACCCCGGGCTGGACAACCGCCAGCGGCCACTGGCGGCCGTCGCCGCGCTGGCGGTGGCGGCGTTCCTCGGCTGGGCGATCGTCGCGACGGGCTGGCCCGCTATCCCCGACGCAGGGCTGCAGCGCATCGACCTGCCCGTTCTCGGGACGGCCTTGTTCACCACCTGGGCGCTGCCGTTCGAGGTCGTCTCGCTTGTCCTGCTGGTGGCGCTCATCGGCGCGGCGATCCTTTCGCGGTCAGGAGACGCCCCGTGATCCCGGTCGAGGCGGTCGCGGGCCTGAGCGCCGTCCTTTTCGCGATCGGCCTGTACGGCGTCCTCGCCCGCCGGAATGCGGTGCTCATCCTCCTTGCCGTCGAGGTGATGCTCAACGCCGTCGCGCTCAACTTTGTCGCCTTCGGCGCCTTCCGCGGCGACCTGACCGGCCAAGTGGTGGCGATCTTCATCATCTGCGTCGCCGCCGCCGAGATCGGGCTGGCGCTCGGCATCCTCCTTCGGCTCCACCGCAACCGCCAGACAGTCGATGTCGACCAGTTGGACGAACTGAAATGGTGACCACCGCGTGGGCCTGGCTGCTGCCGGCGCTGCCGCTGCTCGCCTTCGCCCTGATTGCGGCGGCGGGCCGGCGGCTGCCCGGCCAAGGCGCGGGGGGCGCCATCCTGCTCACCGGGGGGGGGGCAGCGCTCTGGCTCCCGCTGCTCGGCGCGCTCTTTGCCGACGGTCCCCGCCTCTATCGCCCGGTCTGGTTTTCCATCGGCGACGATGCCTTTCACGTCCCCTATATCGTCGACCCGCTCGCGGCGCTCGTTCTCGGCGTCGTCCTGCTCTGCTCGACGCTGATCCAAGTCTACTCGCTCGGCTACATGGCGGGCGAGGCGCGCTTCGGCTGGTTCTTCGCTGTCGTCGCCCTCTTCACCGCCGCCATGCTCGGCCTCGTGCTCTCGGCGAGCCTGCTGACGCTCTACGTCTGCTGGGAACTGGTCGGGCTCTGCTCCTACCTCTTGATCGGCTTCTGGTTCGACCGCCCAGCGGCAGTTGAGGCGGCGAAAAAGGCGTTCATCACGACCCGCGTCGGCGATGTCGGCCTCTTGATCGGCATCCTCCTCCTCTTCCGGGCGACCGGCACCTTCGACATCCCGGAGATCATCGCGGCGGCGCAGCGGGGAGCGATCGACGACGGCCTCCTGACTGCGGCAGTGCTGCTGATGCTGCTCGGCGCGTTCGGCAAGTCCGGCCAGTTTCCACTCCACGTTTGGCTGCCGGACGCGATGGAAGGTCCGACGCCGGTCTCGGCACTTATCCACGCCGCGACGATGGTGACCGCCGGCGTCTATCTCGTCGCCCGCCTCTTCCCGCTGTTCGAGGCCGCGCCAGCGGCACTCGCCGTCGTCGCCACGGTCGGTCTTCTCAGCGCCGCCGGCGCCGCCCTGCTCGCGCTCGTCCAGACCGATATCAAGCGCATCCTCGCCTACTCGACGATCTCACAGCTCGGGCTGATGTTCCTCGCGCTGGGGGTCGGCGCGCTTCCTGCCGCGATCTTCCACCTAACGACCCACGCCGCCTTCAAGGCGCTGCTGTTTCTCGCCGCCGGGTCAGTTATCCACGGCACGGGGCGCCAGAGCCTCGACCAAGTGGGCGGGCTGCGGCGCCTCCTGCCGGTAACGGCGCTGACAATGCTCGTCGGCGCGGCGGCGCTCGCCGGCATCCCCCTCACCAGCGGCTACTTTTCGAAGGACGAGATCCTGCTCGGCCTCCTCGACCGCAGCGCGCTTCTCTTCCTCGCCGCTCTCGCCGTCTCGCTGCTCACCGCCTTCTACACCTTCCGTCTCTGGTTCCGTGTCTTTCTTGGCCCCGACCGAAGCCATGGCCACGCCCACGAGTCGCCTGCCGTGATGCTCGTGCCGCTCGCCGCCTTCGCCGTGCCGGCGCTGCTGCTCGGCGGGCTGCTCTACGTTCCCTTCGGTCCCGCGGCGAACGTGATTGCCTTCCTCAGCGGCGAGACCGGCCATCCGCCGGCGCAGTACGCCGCTGTCGGCAGCTACTATCACGCCCACCATAAAGAGGCGCCGAATGTGCTGGTGCTCGGCGCGTCGGCGGCGGCTGCCCTTGCCGGGCTTGGCGCGGCCTGGGCGCTCTACCGGCGCGGCGCCCCGCTCGGCCGCCGGCTGCCGGGCGCGGCGCTGCTCGAGCGCGGTTTCTACGTCGACGCGTTCTACGGCTGGCTGACGTCGCAGGTCGTGCTGCCGCTTTCGGCTTTCCTTGCCTGGTTCGACCGGCGCTGGGTGAACGACGCCGGAGTGAACGGCACGGGCCGCCTGCCGGCGGTTGTCGGCGGCGCGCTGCGGCTCCTCCAGACCGGCAACCTCTCGAACTACGCCCTCGCAATCGTCGCCGGCCTCGCGCTCCTCGCGGCGGTCGCGCTCGGGACGGGGCGCTGACGTGGCCATTCCGCTGCTCTCGCTGATGACGCTGACGCCGCTCGCCGGTGCGCTCGTCCTGTTCGCGGTGCCCAGGGAGCGTCACGGCCTGATCCGCGCCGTCGCGCTCGTTGCCGCCGGCATCTCCGCTGCCGCCGCCGCCGCGGTCTTTCTCGGCTACGACAGCAGCCGGGCCGGGTTCCAGTTCGTCGAGCGGCTGCCGTGGCTGCCGCAGCTCGGCATCGACTACGCTCTCGCCGTCGACGGATCGTCGGCCGTGATGGTGCTCCTGACCGGCGTCGTCATTGTCACCGGCGTTCTCGTCTCCTGGCGGATCGACTACCGGCCGAAGGACTTCTTCGCTCTCCTCCTGATCCTTGTCGCCGGTGTCTACGGCGTCTTCTGCTCGACCGACCTGTTCTTCTTTTTCTTCTGGTACGAGGTGGCGGTGCTGCCGATGTACCTGCTGATCGCCGTCTGGGGCAGCACGAACAAGGAGTACGGCGCGCTCAAGCTGACGCTGATGCTCGTCGCCGGCTCGATCCTGATCTGGGTCGGACTGCTGATCGTCTACGCCGCCAGCGGGATCAATTCGTTTGACCTCTTCCGGCTGCAGCAGGTTGCTTTCGACCCGACGACGCAGTCGATCGCCTTTCTGCTGTTCATGATCGGCTTTGGCGTGCTTGCCGGCATGTGGCCGCTCCATACCTGGTCGCCGGACGGCCATGTCGCCGCGCCGACGGCGGTCAGTATGCTCCACGCCGGCGTCCTGATGAAGCTGGGCGCGTTCGGCATCCTGCGCATCGCGATGACGCTGCTGCCCGAGGGCGCGCGGGTCTGGCTGCCGGCACTGCTCGTGCTGGCGACGGTGAACGTGATCTACGGGGCGCTCAGCGCGATGGCCCAGCGCGACCTCAAGTACGTCGTCGGCTACTCCTCGGTGTCGCACATGGGCTACGTCCTGATGGGCCTCGCCTCGCTCTCGCTTGTCGGCACGACCGGCGCCGTGCTCCAGATGTTCTCGCACGGCATCATGACGGCGCTCTTCTTCGCAATGGTCGGCGTCATCTACGACCAAGCGCACACCCGCGATATCCGCGCCTTCGGCGGGCTGATCCGGACGATGCCGGCGGTGAGCATCCTGTTCATCCTCGCCGGGCTTGCCTCGCTCGGGCTGCCGGGGCTGTCCGGGTTTGTTGCCGAGGTCCTCGTCTTCAGCGGCCTCGCCCAAGCGCAGGGCTGGCTGTTCGTCGCCCTCGCTGTCGTCGGCGTCGCCATCACCGCGACCTACATCTTGCGGCTGATCGCCCGCGTCTTCTTCGGCCCGCCGCGCGGCACGTCGCCGGCCCTCCAGGAGGGCTCGCGCCTCGATGTGGCCGCCGGCGCCGCCCTCGCCTTCTTCCTGATTGCGGTCGGACTTTATCCGGCGCCGCTGCTGACCCCGATCGTCAGCAGCGTCCTGCCGATCGTGCGGCGCTTGGGCGGCGTCGAATGAACGGGCTGCTCCTCCTGCTTCCCGAGCTGCTGATCGGCGCGCTCGCGTTCCTCGTCTTCAGCGCCGATCTCCTGCTTCCCTCCCGGCGCGCTCCGCTCGTCGGCTGGATCGCTGCGGTCGGGATGCTTGCGCTCGCGCTCTTCTGCGCCGCTTGGTGGGGCGTCAGCGGGAGGGTCGGCGACCTCTACGTCGTCGACCGCTTCGCTGTGCTCTTCAAAGTGCTGGCGCTGCTGATGGGCGCGGCGGTCGTCCTGATGTCGGTCGACTATGCCCGCCGGCGGCTGCCGGGGGCGGGGGAGTATTACGGGCTGATCGTCTTCGCCGTGCTCGGCATCGTCATCATGACCGGCGCGACCGAGCTGCTGACAGCCTATATCGGCCTCGAACTGCTGAACTTCAGCCTCTACGTGCTTGTCAGCTACCGCAAGTGGAACCCGAAGTCGAACGAGGCGGGCACGAAGTACATCCTGCTTGGCGCCCTCTCGTCGGCGGTGCTGCTCTACGGGCTGAGCCTGCTCTATGGGATTGCGGGCACGACCAGCTACGGCGGGATCGCCGCCGCTCTTGCCGGCAGTTCGCCCTCGCCGGCGCTGAACGCCGCGCTCGTGCTGACGTTGGGCGGGCTCGGCTTCAAGGTCGCCGCTGTCCCCTTCCACATGTGGGCGCCGGACGCCTACGAGGGCGCGCCGACGCCGATCACGGCGTTCCTCGCTGTTGCCGCCAAGGCCGCCGGGTTCGGACTGCTCCTCCGGCTGGTTGCGGAAGCGCTGCTGCCGGCGCTGCCGCTCGTCGTCGCGCCGCTCGCCGCGATCGCAACCGCGACGATGATCCTCGGCAACACGGTCGCGATCCGCCAGCGCAACATCAAGCGGCTGCTCGCCTACTCGTCCATCGGCCAAGTCGGCTATCTGCTGGTCGGGCTGGCGGCGTTCGGCGCCGGCGCAGCCGAGGCGATCGTCGTTCATCTCGTCGGCTATGCGGCTGCCTCTTTCGCCGCCTTTCTCGTCGTCGTCATCGTCGAGAACCGGACGGGCGACGAAGAGATCGCGGACTACGCCGGTCTCGCCGAGCGCGCGCCGTTCGCCGCCTTTGCCCTCACCGCCGCCTTCTTCTCGCTGACGGGCCTGCCGCTGCTGGCCGGCTTCGTGACCAAATTCGCCCTCTTTCTTGCTGCCGCCCAAGCGGGCTGGACGTGGCTGGTCGCGATCGGCATCACGACGAGCGTTGTCTCGCTCTACTACTACCTGATGGTGATCCGGCAACTGTATGTCGTTCCGCCGGCTAAGGTGGGCGCGCTCGGCATGACCGCCGCCGAGCGGGGTCTGCTCGCTGTCCTTCTCGCTGCCACGATCGCGATCGGCGTCGTCCCCGCGCCGCTCTTCGCCGTCATCCAGAGCGCGGTCGCGCCGCTCTTCAGCTAGCCGCGCGCATCACAACTGTCCTTTCGATCAGGGGAAAACTGGCCAGAATGCCTTGCTCGCATGCGCATACCGATCCGATACTTTATAACGACGGCGGCAGAGCAGCGCCCGCCACGGAGGAGGGACGACGATGTCCGAGAAGTTGATCTGCCCGAAATGCCATCGGCCGGTGATGATCCGCTTCGATTGGCGAGCCATTCCCTACGTTCAGTGCGTGTGCGGCTACGCACGCTATAACGCGCGCGATCTCGCGGAACGGGAGAAAGTCGCCGTCTAGCTGAGTGTTCTCATCAGACTGAAGGGTGGAGCAGCACGCTGCACCCTTTTCTTTTTGGCCACCGGGATCCCTGCTGCGTAGGGATTTCCTCTAGGACCGCTTTGCCAGCGTCGGCCGAATCCCGGGACAGCCGGGACCTCGCTCCGGCCAATTTCCCGACGATCGGCTCTACTGAGTCTCCTGCGCCGCCGACCATACTGAGCGGCGTGAATGGACCCGGCTCTCCCGACCTCATGACGCAGCTGCGCCGCCGCTGGGAACGGCTTTCGCCCCTCCAGCGCGCTCTGGTCGGCGGCGGCGCGATCCTCCTTGCCTGCGGCTATGTCCTGTTCTGGACCGCCGAAGGGGTGGCTGACGGACCGGGCGTGCTGACCGCTGTCGACCTCGGAGCGAAGCTGCTGATCGTCCTCGTCCTGATCGGGCTGAGCGCCCAGCTGCTCCGCGCCGTCCACGGCCGCTCAATGGCGCCGGGGCGCGCCCGCCAAGTGGATGTTCTCGAGGTGACGCATCTTGCCAGCAACCGCACCCTCTATCTCGTCCAAGTCGGCGACCAGACGCTCCTTCTCGGCGTGACGCCGCATCAGATCACGACCCTCAGCCGCCTCGACGGCGGCCGGGAGCGGCGGCCGTTTGCGGCAGCGCTCGAGCGGGCTGCCCGCGAGGAGGGCGAATGAGCTCGCGTCCCCGGCCGGCCTCCCGCCGCTGCGCCCGGGCGGCGGCCGGCGCCCTCCTCTTCCTCAGCGTCGCCCTCACCCTGTCGGGGTGCATCAGCGCGCCGGTCGAGGGCGTGCCGGCGCCGCGCGTGACCGTCGAGGTGGGGCAGGCGACCCGCCCGGCTGATGCCGCGCTCGGGCTGCAGATCGTCCTTCTTCTCACCGTGCTGGCGCTTGCGCCGGCCCTTTTGATCATGGTCACCTCGTTCACCCGGACGATTGTCGTTCTTGGTTTCGTCCGCAGCGCGATCGGCGTGCCGCAGCTGCCGCCGAACCAAGTCCTGATCGGCCTCGCGCTGTTCCTGACCTTCTTTACGATGGCCCCCGTCTGGGCGGAGGTGAACGCGGTCGCGATCGAGCCCTATCTGAAAGGGGCGATCAGTCAGAGCGAGGCGATTAACCGCGCCATCGTGCCGATCCGAACGTTTATGGTGAAGCAGACGCGCGAGAAAGACCTCGCGCTCTTCATCCAGCTCTCCAAGAGCGAGCGGCCGCGCACGCCGGACGACTTGAGCCTGCACGTGGTCATTCCCGCCTTCATTATCAGCGAGCTGCGCACCGCGTTTCAGATGGGCTTTTTCATCTTTATCCCGTTTCTGATCATCGACCTTGTCGTTTCGAGCAGCTTGATGTCGATGGGCATGATGATGCTGCCCCCCTCGCTGATTTCGCTGCCGTTCAAGGTGCTGCTCTTCGTGCTGGCCGACGGCTGGTACCTGATCACCCGCTCGCTGGTGGCAAGCTTCGCCTAGGAGCCGCAATGAGCGACCTGCTGGTCCTGCAAGCCGGACGCGACGCCCTAACCCTGACGCTGATGCTCACCGGCCCGATCCTGATCGTCGCGCTGGTCGTCGGGCTGGTCATTTCGGTCTTCCAAGCGGCCACGCAGGTGAACGAAATGACCCTCGCCTACGTGCCGAAGATCCTCGCCGTCTTCGCGACGGTGGGCATCCTCGGCCCGTGGATGCTCGGGATGCTGGTCGGCTACACGAGCCGGCTGCTCGAGCGGCTGCCGGAGCTGATCCGGTGATCCTCGCCGAGAGCGTCGCCGCCTACGTGACGGCCTTCGCGCTGGCGCTGGCGCGGGTGAGCGGGATGGTCGCCGCGTCGCCGATCTACAGCAGCCGCGCCCTTCCCGGGTCGGTCAAGATCGGCCTCGCGGTCGCCCTCACCATCGTTCTCGTTCCGCCCGGCAGCGCTCTGCCTCCAGGACTGCCGCGCGAACTGCTGCCGTTCCTCGGCCTGCTCGCGCTCAACACCGTCATCGGGCTGGCGATCGGGTTCGCCGCCTCGCTCGTCTTCGGCGCGATCCAGACGGGGGCAGGATTGATCGGCACGCAGATCGGCTTCGGTCTCTCGCAAGTGATCGACCCGATGTTCGAAGGGGCGTCGAACACGCTCGACACGTTCTACACCCTCTTCGCGACGATGGTGTTCCTGACGCTCTCCGGCCACCACTGGCTGATCGCGGCCCTCCAGCGCGCCTTCGAGACGATCCCGCTCACGGGCGCCGGCCTCTCTGCCGAACTGGCGGCCGGCCGCGTGCTGGCGCTGGCGGGCGAGCTGTGGGTGATCGCCTTTCAGATCGCCTTGCCGGTCGTCGGCGCGCTGCTGCTGACCGATGTCGCGCTCGGCATCCTGACCCGCACCGTTCCCCAGATGAATGTCTTTGTCGTCTCGCTGCCGCTCAAAGTGACGGTCGGTTTGGTTGTCGTCCTGCTCACCTTGCCGGTAGTCGCCGCCTACCTTGACGGCGTCTTCCGGACGATGACCGCCCAAGCCGGAATGGTGGTGCGCTAGTGGCCGGCGAGCGGACCGAAGCTGCAACCCCGAAGCGACGCCAAGAGGCGCGGCGTGAAGGCCGGGTTGGCAAGAGTGTCGACCTGACGGTTGCGCCTGCGTTGCTCGGCGGCCTGCTCATCCTGCAGGCCACAGCCGGCGGCTTCCTGCCGAGCATGAGCGCTATCCTGCGCGAGTCGCTCGCCCTCGCCGGAAGCCGCGACCTGACGGCCGCCCAGCTGCAGCCGTTCGGCTGGTCGGTCGGGACGCAAGCGTTCGCGCTCGTCGCGCCGCTCATGCTCGGCGTCGTCGCTCTCACCCTGATCGCGGGGGGCGGTCAAGTCGGTGCGCTCTTCTCTGCCAAGGCGGTCGCGCCGCAGTTCTCGCGGCTGAACCCTCTCAGCGGCCTGCAGCGGCTTGTCTCGCCGCGCGGCCTTGTCGAACTCCTGAAGGCCATCGTCAAGGTGGTGCTGATCGGGGCGGTTGGCTCCAGCGTCCTCGCGGCCAATCAGGCGCAGCTCGTCTCGCTGATCGCGCTGCCGCCGGCGGCCGCTGCCGGCGCGATCGCCGCCATCGGCGCCGAGATCGCGCTCAAGTGCGGGGTCGTCTACCTCCTCCTCGCGGCGCTCGACTACTTCTACCAGCGGTTCGAGTTCGAGAAGAGCATCCGCATGAGCAAGGAGGAGGTCAAGCAGGAGATCAGGCAGCAGGAAGGGAACCCCGAGATTAAGGCGCGGATCAAGCGCATCCAGCGCGAGATGGCGACGCGCCGGATGATGGCGAAAGTGCCGAAGGCGGCCGTCGTCGTCACCAACCCGACGCACTACGCGGTGGCGCTCGCGTACGACGCGGTCACCGACGCCGCGCCGCGCGTGGTCGCGAAAGGGGTCGACCTGATCGCGCTCCAGATCAAGCGGGTCGCCGCCGAGCACAATGTGCCGTGCGTCGAGAACGTCGCGCTTGCGCGCGCCCTCTACGCGACGGTCGACCTCGACCAGGAGATCCCGTCCGAGCTGTACCAGGCGGTCGCGGAAGTGCTTGCCTATATCTACCGCCAGCGAGGCGCCCGATGACCGCCACCTCCTTGCCGAGCGGCCTGCGGCGGCTGACGGCCAACAGCGACGTTGTTCTCGCCGTTGCGGTCGTCTTCATCGTCGCGATGCTGATCGTCCCGCTGCCGGACGTCCTCCTCGACCTGCTGATCATCGTCAACATCGCGACCGCCCTCACGATCCTGATGGTCGCGATGTACATCACGCAGCCGCTCCAGTTCTCGGTCTTCCCGAGCATCCTGCTGGTCGCGACGCTCTTTCGGCTCGGCCTCAACGTCTCGGCGACGCGGCTGATCCTGCTCCAAGGCGAAGCCGGCCGCGTCATCGAGGCGTTCGGGTCCTTCGTGGTCGGCGGCAACTACGTCGTCGGCGCGGTCGTCTTCATCATTCTGATCATCGTCCAGTTCGTCGTCATCACTCGCGGCGCTGAGCGCGTCGCCGAGGTTGCCGCCCGCTTCACCCTCGACGCGATGCCGGGCAAGCAGATGGCGATCGATGCCGACCTGAACGCCGGCCTGATCACGCAGGACGAGGCGCGCCGCCGCCGCCGCGAGATCGAGCGCGAGGCCGACTTCTACGGCGCGATGGATGGCGCGAGCAAGTTCGTCAAAGGCGATGCCATCGCCGCCATCCTGATCGCCATCGTCAACATCGTCGCCGGGGTCATCATCGGTATCACCCAGCTCGGCATCCCGCCGCTCCAAGCGCTCCAGCGGTTTGCGCTGCTCACGATCGGCGACGGCCTCGTCTCGCAGATCCCGGCGCTGATCATCTCGACCGCCACCGGCATCGTCGTGACGCGCGCTGCCTCCGACGCCAATCTCGGCACCGACGTCGGCGCGCAGCTGTTCAGCAACCCGAAGGCGCTCGCAATCGTTGCCGGGCTCCTCGGCGCGCTGGCCCTCGTTCCGGGCTTGCCGACGGTCTCGCTCGCCACGATCGCGCTGGGGCTGGGCGGCTTCGCCTTTCTGCTCAACCGCAGCCAGCGCCAGCAGCAGGCGCTGGTCGCCGCCCAAGAAGCGGCCGCGCTCGCCGCTCCGCCTGCGCCCGAGAACCCCGTCGCGCTGCTCGCCGTCGACCCGATGGAGGTCGAGATCGGCTACGGTCTGATCAGCCTCGTCGACGCCGGCGAGCGCGGCAATCTGCTCGACCGCATCACCGCCATCCGGCGGCAGACAGCCCTCGAGCTCGGCTTCATCGTCCCGACAATCCGGATTCGCGACAACCTCCAGCTCGGACCGAACACCTATGTGGTCAAACTGCGCGGCGTCGAGATCGCCCGCGGCGAGCTGCTCGCCAACCACTATCTCGCGATGAACAGCGGCGTCGCTTCGGAGGAGATCGAAGGGATCGAAGCGCGCGAGCCGGCGTTCGGGCTGCCGGCGCTCTGGATCACGGGCAGCCAGCGCGAGCGCGCCGAACTGCTCGGCTACACCGTCGTCGACCCGGCCTCAGTGCTCGCGACCCATCTGACCGAGGTGATCCGCTCCCATGCCGCCGACATCTTCAGCCGGCAGGACCTCCAGACGCTGCTGACGTCGCTCAAGAACGACTATCCGGCGGTCGTCGACGACCTCATCCCGGGCATCCTCTCGACGAGCGAGGTCCACCGCGTCCTGCAGAACCTGCTCCGCGAGCGGGTCTCGATCCGGGACTTGGTGACGATCCTTGAAACGTTGGCGGCGCGCGGGCGCCAGACCCGCGACACCGATCTGCTGACCGAGTATGTCCGGCAAGCGCTCTCCCGCGCTATCTGCCAGCAGTACCGCGAGCCGGATGGCCAGCTGTACGTCCTCACCCTCGCGCCGCAGCTCGAGCAGCGGCTGGCCGCCGGCCTGCAGGGGACTGACCAAGGGCTGGTGATCAGCATCGAGCCGACGCTTGCCCAGCGGCTGCTGCAGGACCTCGTGGCCGCGCTCGAGCGGATGGTTGCTCAGGGGCATCAGCCGATTGTCGTCTGTTCGCCGCGGATCCGGCTGCCTTTCAAACGCCTGACCGAGCGCGTTGTTCCCCATCTGACCGTGCTCGCCTACAGCGAACTGAACCCCAAGATCGAGGTGAACGCCGTCGGCATCGTGGGAGGCGACTATGACGACTAGCGCTGCCCCGCTTTCGACCGTCGTCGGCGCGCTGGCGCTCGGCCTTGCCGCTCTCGCGCTCGCCACGAGCGGCGACTTCTTCCGCGCTGCCCTGCTCGGGATTGCTGCCTATCTAGTCTTCAATGTCCTGCTGTGGGTGGCGGTCCAGGCGTGGTCAGCGTCCCCGCCGCCGCCAGCGCCGCGCGTCAGCGCTGCCCCCGATGTCGGGAACGACGAAGCCGAAGACGATCCCGCCGCTTCGCCTCCTGCCGCGGAGGGAGGAGCGTGAACGTCCAGCCTGCTGCGCCATTGTGCCCCTCGCGCCGCCGCCGAACGTCTCGGCAAGGAGATGAGCCATGGTCGTGACCGCTGACACCGCCGCTCTCTGGCCCCGCTATGTCCGCACTCGCGATCCTCGCCTGCGGGAAACGCTCATTCTCGCCTACACGCCGCTCGTCAAATACGTCGTCGACCGGCTCGCAATCAGCCTTCCGGCCGTGCTCGACACCGACGACTTGATCAGCTACGGCATCATCGGCCTGATCGACGCTGTCGAGCGGTTCGATCCCGACCGGGGCTTCAAATTTGAGACGTTCGCCATCCCGCGCATCCGCGGCACGATCATCGACCAGCTGCGGGCGCTCGACTGGCTGCCCCGCTCAGCACGTCAGCGCGCCAAGGAGATCGAGCGCGGCATCCAAGACCTGCGCTCCACGCTTGGCCGGATGCCGACGGACGAAGAGGTCGCCGCTCATCTGAACATGGACCTCGAGCGCTACCACGCCGCGGTCCAGGAGGCGGCGACAGTCACTCTCTCGCTCGACCATGTGCTCTCAACCGATGATGACGACAGCCCCCTCTCGCTTGCCGACCTCGTCGAAGATCGCGAGGCGGTCAGTCTGCCCGGACAGGCCGAGCGCAACGAACTGTTAGGGGCGTTGATCCGCGCAATTGAGGAGCTTCCCGAGCGCGATCGCCTCGTGATTGCGCTGTACTACAACGAAGAATTGACGATGAAAGAGATTAGTAGGGTACTTGAGATCTCGGAGTCGCGTGTGTGCCAACTGCACGCCCGCGCGGTGCTGAAACTGCGTGCCGCGCTCGCCAGCTTCCGCGAGCCGGTGGGGGCGCGCTGATGCTCCGCGGGCTGTATACCGCCGCTTCATCGCTGCTGCGGATGCAGCGGCGCCAAGAAGTGATCGCCGGCAACCTCGCGAACGCGACGACAACCGGCTATCGGGCGGACGTTCCGGAAGCGACAGGCTTTGTCGCCGTCCTCCAAGAGAAATTAGGCGAGAGCCTGCCCGTGCCGCCGGGATGGACCGGCGAGGGGATCGGCCTTGTCGGAACCGGCGTCCAGCCAGACCGCTATCTTGTCGACACCCGGCAGGGGCCCCTCCGCCAGACTGATCATCCCTTCGACCTTGCCCTTGCCGGGCGCGGCTTCTTCGCCGTTGAGACGCCCGAGGGGATCGCCTACACCCGCGACGGCAGCTTCCGCCGCTCGGCGGCGGGACAGCTGGTCACTGCGCACGGCTATCCCGTGCTCGGCGTGGACGGTCCGATCCAGCTCGGTCCCGAGCCGTTCACTGTCGCCCGCGACGGCACGATCGAGCAGAACGGCCAAGCAGTCGGCCGGCTTCAGGTTGTCGACTTCGCTCCCCGCTTCTCGCTGCCCGCCGCCGAGGGCGCGGTGCGGCTCGCCGCTGGCGCATACACGCTCGGCGCGGATGGGCTGCTCACCCGCGACGGCGCAGCGGTCGCTCGGCTCTCCTCGCTCCAGGTGCCCGGTGTCGCGGGGACGATCCAGCTTGCGCCGGGTGCGCTCGTCATCGCTCCAGATGGAAGCGTCACCGTCAACGGTGCGCTGGCGGGACGCCTGCGCGCGGCAGCCGGGCTTGATCCTGCGCAAGCGCGGCGAACGACCGGCACGCTGCTGCGCGTGCCGGAGGGGGGCGAAGCGCCCGCGCCGGTGGATGACCCCCAAATCGCGCAGTATGCCCTTGAAGGGAGCAACGTTGACCTCACGAAGACGATGACCGACATGCTCGCTGTCGCCCGGATCTACGAAGCGAGCCAGCGCGCGCTCAAGCTTGCTGACGAGGCTGCTCAGCGCGCAGTCTCCGAGGTCGGGCGGCTGAGCGCGTGATGAAGGAGAGAGGAACCGCCGATGATCTCTGCACTGCGCGTTGCCGGGTCGGGGCTGACCGCCCAGCAGACAGCCCTTGATGTCATCAGCCACAACCTCGCGAACGTCAACACGCCCGGCTTCAAGCGGTCGCGGGTCAATTTCGAGGATGTTGGTGTCCCGCAAGAGAGCGCCGCGCCGGCAACGGCTCCGATAGGGCGCGGCGTGATGGTGCGCGACATCCAGCGGATCGAGACGGCCGGCGCCTTCGAGTCGACGGGGCTGCCCTTCGACCTTGCAATCGCCGGCGCCGGCTTTTTCGTCGTCACGCGCCCCGACGGCAGCGCCGGCTACACCCATGACGGCTCGTTTCGGCTCACTGCGGCGGGAACGCTTGTCAACAGCAGCGGCGACACGCTCGCCGGGGTGCAGATCCCGGCAGGCGCGAGCTCGGTGAGCATCGCCCGCGACGGCACGGTGATCGCGCAGGTCAACGGCGAGTCGCAGCTCGCTGGCCGGATCGGCGTTGCGGTCTTTCCAAACCCCGCCGGCCTTGAGGCGGCCGGGGGCGGCATCTTCCTGCCGACCCCGGCGTCCGGCGAGCCGGCCGTCGTCGCTCCAGGCACAGGCGGAGCCGGCGAGATCGTCGCCGGCGTGCGCGAAATGGCAAACATCTCGATTGGCGATGAGATGGTCGCGCTGCTGATCGCGCGGCGCGCCTACTCGGCGAGCGCGCGGTCGGTGCAGGCGGTCGACGAAATGCTGCAGCAGGCGACCACACTGAATGCGTAGAGAGGATGGCATGGCGATCGAACGTATGAGCCTCAATCTCACCCGGCTGGCCGCAAGTCATGCGTACGGTGTCCCTGCGCCTGCCGGCGCGCCCTCCAGCACGGTCGAGCGCTCGCCAGCGCCGCGCCGGGATGGCGTCGAGCTTTCGGCAACAGGCCGCGATCTTCAAGCCGCGCGTGCCGCCATCGCCAGCCTTCCGGAGGTGCGCGAGGACCGCGTTGCCCAGATCAAAGCTGCTCTCGCTGCCGGGACGTATCACGTCTCCAGCGCGGCTCTCGCTCAGAAGCTGCTCGGGTTGGCGTGATGACCACCGCCGAGTCGGCCGACCCGCCCATCGCCGCCCTTGCCGCCATCCTCGACGAGGAGATGGCCCTCTACCGCCGGCTCGAGGCGCTTGCTGCCGCCCAAGCCGAGGCGCTGCGCGAGGATGCGCTCGACCGGCTTGGCGCGATCAGCGCCGAGCAGCTGGCGCTGATCGCCGAGCTCCATGAGCAGGAGCGCAGACGGCGTGACCTAGTCGAGCCGGGAGCGACCCTCACCGACCTGATTGCCGCGTGGGGCGCGCCGGCAGACGTCCTTGCCGCGCGTCGGGATGCGCTTCTTGCGCAGATCGAGCGCGTCCGCGAGGCGAACGCGCGCAACCGAGCGCTTATCGCGACCTTGCTCGACTATCAGCGCGAGCGCCTTCAGCTTGCGCTCCACGAGCAAGCGCTCTACGACGCGGACGGGCAGGTTCGGCCGGCGCCGCTGCGTGGCCTCGTCGATCGGCGCGCTTGAGGAGGTAGGATGGCAAACGGCTTCAGCGCGATCGAGAACGGGCTCAGCGCCTTGCGCGCCTTCCGCGCCGCGACTGAGACGATCAGCCACAACCTCGCGAACGCGGCGACGGAGGGCTACTCGCGCCAAGAGGTGATGCTCGCTGCCCGTCCTGCGGTGACCTATCTTGGCTACGGCGCGATCAGCGGCCCGATGCCGGGCAATGGCGTCGAGGTGGAGAGCATCCGCCGCCACCGCGATGCGTTCCTCGACCGCCGCTACCGCGCCGCCTTCGCCGAGTATGGCCGGCTGGACATCACTGCCGACACCCTCGCCCGCCTTGAACTGCTCTTTAACGAACCGACCGACAGCGGCATCGCGGCCCATCTGAACCGCTTCTTCCATGCGTGGCAAGAGGTTGCCAACGCCCCTGAGGCGCGAAGCAGCCGGACAGTGCTGCTCCAGCGTGCCCAGAGCCTTGCTCTGCGGTTCAATCAAGCAGCAGGCGCCATCCGTGAGGAACAGACTACTCTCGACCTGATCGTGGGCGAGCGGGTCCGCGAAGTGAACGAGCTTGCCGCCCAGATCGCTACGCTCAACGGCAAGATCATCATCGCTCGCGGCCTTGGGCAGTCGCCGAACGACTTGATGGACCAGCGCGACCGTCTCCTCGACGCGCTCAGTAAGCTTGTCGGGATCACGACGACCGAGCAGGCGAACGGGGCGGTCGATGTCGAGGTCGGCGGACGGGCGCTCGTTGCCGGCACTGCCGCGAACGCTATCGCAGCGGTGCCGCCGGCGCCCGGCGCCTTTCGTCAAGTCGTCTGGGTGGCGGACAATGCCGCCGTTGCCGTTACTACCGGCGAGATTGCCGGGGCTGTCGCCCTGCGCGATGCCGACCTGCCGGGACGATTGGCAACGCTCAACGCGCTTGCCGGCGCGATTATCGCCCAAGTCAACGCGCTCCATACCACCGGAACGGACCTGACCGGCGCGGCTGGGCTGCCGTTTTTCACGGGCACCGATGCGGCGACGATGGCGCTCAACCCCGCTCTCGCGAGCGCGCCGGAGCGGGTTGCGGCGGCCGATCTTGTCGGCGCGCCCGGACCGCCGCCCCTGCCGCCAGAGTCGCTGCCCGGAGGCAACCGGGTCGCCCTCCGCTTGGCCGCGCTCGCCGAAGCGGCGACCATGCCCGGAGGAGCGACGTTCAACGGCTACTGGAACACCGCGCTCGCCCAGCTCGGCGTTGCGGTGAACGCCGCCAAGACCGATGCCGCCAGCCAAGAGGCGCTTCACGCCCAACTGACACGGGAGCGGCAGTCGAAGTCGGGGGTCTCGCTCGACGAGGAGGCAGCGAACTTGGTCCGCTTTCAGCGTGCGTTTGAGGCGGTCTCCCATGTCATCTCGGTCGTCGACTCGATGCTCGCGACCATCATCAACGAGATGGGCCGGACTGGCCGCTAAGAGGAGAAGCCGATGCGCGTCACCCAAAGCATGCTGATCGGCTCGGTCATCCGCAACTTGAGCCAATCGCGCACGAAGCTGGACGACCTGAACGATCAGATCACGTCTGGCAAGCGCATCCGCAAGCCGTCGGACGACCCGACCGGAGCGGCAGTCGCGCTTTCCCTGCGGGCGCGACAGGCACAGCTCGAGGCACAAGCGCGCGGGCGCAGCGCCGCGGTTGCTTGGCTGAATGCGACCGAAACCGCGCTGGCCGATGTCTCCGCAGCGCTGATCCGGGTCAAGGAGTTGTCGGTGCAAGCGTCGAACGCGACCCTCGACCAAGCGGCCCGGCAGCATATCGCCAGCGAACTCGACCAGATCCTCAACCATCTCGTCCAGGTCGGCAATGCCCGGCTCGGCGACCGGTTCCTCTTCGCTGGCGACCGCACCGACACCGCACCGTTCACGCGGGACTTCTCGCCGGCCGGCGCGACCTACAGCGGCACGACCAACGCTGTGACGATGCGCGTCGACGTCGGCGTTGAGATGGAGGTGGGGATCCCCGGCAACCAGCTGCTTCCTGTCTTCGCTGCGGTTGCGGGCGTGATCGCCGATCTGCAGACCCCGGGGGCGACGATCGAGCCGGCGCGGCTTCAAGCGGTGGAAGATGCGCACGACGCTGTGCTGACCTTGCTGGCGACGGTTGGGGCGAAAACGAACCGGCTTCAGGCGATGGAAGAGCGGGCCGGGCTTGACAACGTCACGCTCGCGGCCCAGCTGTCGACCCTCGAGGATACCGACTTCGTCGAGGCAGTGCTCGACTTCCGCACCCGCCAGACGGTGTATGAAGCAGCGATGGCCGCCGGCGCCAAAATCATTCAGCCCTCGCTGCTGGACTTTCTCCGCTGAGCGCCGGGAGGAACGGTGAACATCGTAACGACTCGTTTCGGGCAGCCGGAGATCGTTGATGTCGATGAGCGCCATCTTGTCGCGCTGTCGATCGTCGGCTATGGCGAAGGACGTCTTTTTGCCCGGATCGACAACGAGGACAACCCAGCCCTCGGCTGGCTCCAATCGCTCGACGATCCCGCCACCTGCTTTGTTGTCGCCGACCCGGCAGCATTCTTCTCTGACTATGCGTTCGACGTCACCGAGGACGTTGTCGTCGCCTTAGACTTACAGACGGCCGAGGAGGTGGATGTCCTCGTCATCTTACGCTTGGGGGCGACGCCGTTCGAGACCACGGCCAACCTCGCAGCGCCAATCGTCGTGAACCGCCGCACAGGTCGGGGGAGGCAAATTATTCTCACCGCCCCGCTTCAAAGCGGCTGGTCGGTGCGAACGCCGCTCCTTCCTGCTGACAGCACCGCCCCGGCCGGGGTATAACGATGCTGGTCTTAACGAGAAAGGCCGGCGAGTCCATAGTCATCGGCGGCGAGATCGAACTGACCGTTCTGGAGATCGACGGCGATCACATTCGACTTGGCATTCGGGCTCCGCGTTCGGTCCCGGTCTACCGTACCGAACTGTGGGCGGAGATCCAGCGGGAGAACGCGCTTGCCGCGAGTTCGGCGACCCAGAGCCGCCTTCCGCTCGCTGCGCTACCGGCGGCTCGCGCTGACCGTCGGCCGCGTGTCCGCCTGCCGCGTCCCGCGCCCGAGCCGCTTTCGTAGCGTCGCGGCTGCGCTCCGCGCTGCGCAATCACGCAGGCGCCGAGCGGGCACGAGCGCGTGCTCCTGCTGGCAATGCCGGGAGCGCCGGGCATGATGCCCGATCTCTCCTTCCTCGCTCCCGGGCAGGCCGCTCGGCTTCGCTGGACCGCCGGGCAAGGGCCGGAGCACACCCTGCGCGTGCGCATCGCTGCCGTCCAGCGTACCCATGTCGTTGTGACGCCGATCGCAAGCGGTCCGAGCCCGCGGCTCGGCCAGACGCTCGATCTCGAAGTCGGGCTGCCGACCGGCTTCTTTGTCCTTCGCAGCGAGGTGATCGGCCACACCGTCGGCGCGTCCGACCTCGTGCTTGAGGTCGCGCGCGTTGAGCGCATTCAGCGCCGCGCCTTTGTGCGCGCGCCGGTCGACCTGAACACGATGCCAGCCTATCTCCTCGGGGCGGACGGCGAGCCGACGACCCGGTTCGCCGTCCGCCTGCTCGACCTGAGCGGCGGCGGGGTTGGCTTCGAATGCCTCGAGCCGCTCCTGCCGGGGCAGCTGTTCACGATCGTCCTGCAGCTCGACGGCAGCAGCCCGATCCGCCCAGTCGTCCGCGTGCTTGAGGTCTCGGCCCGGGAGCGGGGCGACCCGGCAATTCGGCGCGTGCGCGCTGTCTTCGAGGCGATCGCCGAGCGCGACCGACAGCGCATTATTCAGTTTGTCTATCGCCTTCTTGCTGATGAGCGACGCAGGAACAATGACTGACGCCTCGCCGCTGCAGATCGACATCATTACGATCTTCCCGGGGATGTTCCGTGGCCCCTTCGACGAAAGCATCATCCGCCGGGCGATTGCGCGCGGCAGCGTGCGAATTACGGTCCACGATCTTCGCGACTGGGCGACCGACCGCCATCGCACCGTAGACGACTACCCCTTCGGGGGGGGGCCGGGGATGGTGATGAAGCCCGAACCGATCTTTGCCGCCGTCGAGTCGATCCTCGCCGGCGAGCGGGGACGGATCATTCTCCTCTCCCCCGCGGGGCGGCGCTTCACGCAGGCGGTCGCCGAAGAACTGGCGCGTGAGCGGCGGCTGCTCTTGATCTGCGGTCATTACGAAGGCGTTGACGACCGCGTGCGCGAACATCTGGCGACCGACGAGATTTCGATCGGCGATTTCGTGCTGACCGGCGGTGAACTGGCGGCGATGGTGATCGTCGATGCTGTCGTGCGGCTCCTGCCGGGGGTTATCGCCGGCGAGTCGCTCGCCGCCGAGTCGCACAGCAGCGGCCTGCTCGAATATCCGCAGTACACGCGCCCTGCCGAATTTCGCGGCTGGCGCGTTCCCGAGGTGCTGCTCTCGGGCAATCATGCGGCGATCGCGGCGTGGCGGCGTCAGCAAGCGATCCTTCGCACTGCGCGCCAGCGTCCGGATCTCCTCGCTCAGGCGGACCTGAGCCCGACCGAGCGCGCCTGGCTTGCTGAGCAGCTCGCCGGCGGCGACCAGCCGGCGCCTACTCGAGAAGAAACGCCGTGATCAGCGCGCAGCTTGCCGCCGGCTGAGTGACAAGGGGAAACTTCTCGCTCTCCTCGATCACGGCGGTGCGGACAGTCCGAAACAGCCGCGCCAATTCGGGCTGAACATGAGCGAAGGCGTCATCGCGCGAGCAGAAGAGCAGCGTCGGGGCGGCGATCAGCGGGATGCGCTCGCGGATGCGCTGCTCGTACACGGCACGGTGGCCCCAGTGGGTGTTCGGCATCGCCTTCAGAAAATCGATGCCGTAGCGGTGACCATAGTCGGTCCCCCAGTAGCGGCTGGCGTATGAGGCGAGGCCGGCGGCAAGCTCGTTGAGATAGCGAAATTCAGGGTCCGGGAACGTCGGGCGGAGCGCGGCCAGCTTCCGCTCGCGCTCCTCCTCGGCGACATCGGGCAGACCGCAGAGGACCAGTTTGTCGACCCGGTCGGGGAAGGCGGCGGCGACCTCGGCGGCAACGGCTGCGCCGGTGTGAAAGCCGAGCAGATGCGTCCGCGCGAGGCCGACTGCGTCGAAGAAGTCGACCACTGCGCGCGCGTAGCCCGGCATGCCCGGGTAGTCCGCAGGATGGTAGGAGTCGCCGTACCCCGGCAGGTCCATCGCAAGGCAGCGGAAGCGCGCGGCAAGGCACGGCAGCACTTCCGAGAAGCCGTCCGAAGAGCGTGCCACCTCATGCAGGAGGACGAGCGGCGGCCCCGCGCCAAGCTCGCGGTAGTGGATCGGACCGGCAGGAGTGGCAGCAAACGCGCGGCGGGGCGAGGATGCCATAGCCCATCTCCAAGGAGAGGATGGCGCATCGTAGCACGCGGGCGCCGCGGCCACAGCGCCTGCGGAGAGGGCTGCTAGAATCCGCGGCGATGGTCACCCTCGTCTGTCCGGACTGCCGGACACCCCTCGACCGCCGGACCGACGTCCTCTGGTGCGCCCCCTGCGGACAGGAGTACCCGATCGTCAACGGCATCCCTCGCTTCGAGCCGGAGGACCCGTTCTACCGCAACGAGGAGCGGTGGTCGCACCCCGACCGCGCGACCGGCGGACTGCGCATTTGGCTCGTCCGCAAACAGCGCTTCTTCGTGCGGCGGCTTGCCGGGCGCGGCGGAACGCTGCTCGATCTCGGCTGCGGCGGCGGCTGGGCGCTGTTTGCCCAGGGACGCGAGGCGGTCGGGGTCGATATCGCCCAGCGCTCGCTCGAAGCTGCGCGGACGCTCTATCCGCTGACTGTTGCGGCCCACTGGACAAAGCTGCCTTTCCCCGACAACAGCTTTGACCTTGTTGTCTCCTCGGATGTGCTCGGCCACGTGCCTTTCGAGGAGAAAGACCGTGTGTTCAGCGAGCTCTATCGTGTCCTCAAGCCGGGCGGGCGGACCCTGCACTACATTGAGGCAGAAGGTGTCGACCCCCTGACGCGGTTTGCGCGCCGCTGGCCGGCGGCGTATCGGAAGCATTTCATCGAGCCCGAAGGGCATATCGGGATGGAGCGGCCGACAGCGATCTTCGCGCGCTTCCGCCGGCATGGCTTCAAGCCCTGCCACGAGGAGGGCGCCTACAAAGTTCTCGTCTACGTCAACCGAACGGTCCAGCTGTACGACGGCGACTACGCCCGGCGCTCGCGGCTGCTCGCGCTCTGGGTCTGGGCCGCGAAGGCGGCGTTGCGCACCCGGGCGACAGAGACGCTGGGCAATCTTGCCGTTGCTGCCGCGCTCGAGATTGGCGATCGCCTTCTGCCTGTCGACTGGGGGAGCGGCGTGCTTGTCGAGTACGAGAAATAGGAGGACGGATGGAACTGCGGCAATACTGGGCGATCTTCCGTCGTTGGTTCTGGATCCCCCTTGGGCTTACCTTGCTCGCCGGCGGACTGAGCATTCTGCTCGCGCCGAAGCCGCAAACGACCTACACCGCCACCCTGCGCGCCATCGTCTCCGTTCCTCCCGAGCCCCGGCATCCCGGCACCTTCGCGTATGAGGGCTATTACGCCTGGGTCGCCTCCGAATATCTCGTCGATGATCTCGCGGAACTGGTGAAGAGCCAGATGTTCGCCCAAGATGTGGCGCGCGAGCTGAACGACCCGACGATCACCAGCGCCCAGATCTCCGGACAGCAGTCGACGCGGCGCACCCACCGCCTGCTCTCGATCACGGTCACCGGCAGCGACGCGGCGCAAGTCGAGAAGATCGCGAAGGCCACCGCGACGGTGCTCGACCGGAACAGTGCCCGCTACATCGCTCAGCTCTCGCTCGGTCCCGCGAAGATCGAAGTCGTCGACCCGCCAGTCGTGACGGCGCAGGTTGCAGGAGTGCGCGGCAACCTCGACATTCTCGTCCGTGCCGCGCTCGGCTTCGCGGCCGGCTTTGCGATCATGGTGCTCCTTGCCTATCTGGACAACCGCGTGCACGACGCAGCGGAGGTCGAAAAGCTGCTCGGGCTGCCGGTGCTGGGCGAGATCCCGCGCGAAAAGCGGGCCCTGTTTAAGCGGCAGGCGAAGGCATAGTCAGCACCGCTGCTCCCTTCACCTGCCCGGCGGCCAGCCGAGCGAGCGCCTCGTTCGCTGCCTCCAGCGGAAACACGTCGACCGCTGTTCGGAGAGGAATGGTCGCGGCGAGGGCGAGAAACTCTTCTGCGTCGGCGCGGGTGAAATTCGCGACGCTCCGGATGCTGCGTTCCAGCCAGAGCAGGTCATAGGAAAACTCGGGCATCCGGTCGAGGTGGATGGCGTTGATGGCGACGGTGCCGCCGCGATCGAGTGCGCGCAGCGCCGCAACGACGACCGCGCCGGCGGGGGCAAACGTGATCGCCGCATCGAGCGGGAAGGGCGGCTGCTCATCGTAATTTCCTGCCCAGACTGCGCCGAGCGCGGCGGCACGCGCCCGCTCCTCCGGCGAGCGCGTGGCAACGGCGACCTCGCAGCCCCAAAAGCGGGCGACTTGGATCGTCAGGAGCGCTGATGCGCCGAAGCCATACAGGCCCAACCGTCCTCCGGGCTGGATCCCCGCGATCTTCAGCGAACGGTATCCGATGACGCCGCCGCACAGCAGCGGTGCGGCGGCGAGGTCATCGAAGCCGGGAGGAAGGCGAAGGGCGAAGTCAGCGCGGACGGTCATCCGGGTGGCGTAGCCGCCATCGCGATCCCAGCCGGTGAAGCGCGCGTCGGGACAGAGGTTCTCCCGGCCGGAGCGGCAAAAGCGGCAGGTACCGTCGGTGCCGCCGAGCCAGGCAACCCCAGCGCGCTCGCCCACCTGCCAGCCCGTGACCTCAGCCCCAACCGCAATCACCCGGCCAACCGCTTGGTGCCCCGGTATGATTGGCAGCCGCCGAGCGGTGAGGTCTCCCTGCGCAAGCTGAAGGTCGGTCCGGCAGACAGCGCAGGCGGCGACCTCGAGCAGGATCTCGTCTGCTGCCGGCGTTGGGTCGGGGCGCTCTATCCTGACAAGCGGCTCGCCCGGCCGCTCCAACACCATTCCGCGCATCGCTCACCTCTCTTGATGGTTTGCCCAAGCGCGCCGCTGCCCGGCACGCGAACTGGCGCTGCTCGGCGGGCGTCTCGTCGGCGCAGTTCGATCGTCTCCGGCTCGGAGAAGACGGCCATCCCTGTGGTACGGGCCGCGGCGAGCGTGGCCGCGCGGCGCAGCACGGCGAAGCTCATCGCGAGCAAGCCGATAGTCGGGACGATCGCCCGAGGGACGCGGTCGGGGGGTGGAGTTGAGCGGCCGGCTGACGACTGCTTTGCCGAACTCGTGCGCGCCTTGGGCGGAGATGACGCGCGTCTGCCTCGCCGCCAGGCAGAGCAAACAGGTCGTCTCGGGCGCGTTGAGCTCCTCGTCGATCACGGGGGCGTGCCCGAGCGCTGCGCGGGAGAAGCGCGCCGCTGCCGCCCCGCCGCGGACGATCGCGGCAGAGGCAGCGTCGGCGAAGCCGGTTCGCGTTGGACCGTGCTCCTCGACAAAGCGGCGCATCCGACCGGCCACCGTCTCTGGCACGCCATCGAGCTGAACGAGATGGATCGGCGTGCCGGCGGGGCCAGCGGCGACGACCCTAGCGGCAGCGCCGACCGTCGTTCCAAATTCATGGAGCGTCGGCGCAGCCCGCGCCGGAGAGCCGCGCGCGGCGATCGTGTCCATGGCTGCGGCTATGTCGATAGGGGAGAGCACGCGGCGGCAATTGCTGGAGTAGCGCCCTTCTGCTGGCCGGCGCCCCATTCGCCGCTGCGTCCCCGCAAACTCGAGCAGCAGCACACGGCCGACCCCGCTTCGTCCCCCGAGCGGCACGGCGGCGCCACGATCGGCAAGGAGCTTCGTGGCGGTGGTGCCGACGGGGGACATCAGGTCGAGGACGCGAAGCCGCGACAATCCCGGACGCATCTTCTCCCCTGCAGGTCCGCCGAGCATCAGCTGAGCGTCATCCTACAGCCAAACCGGCCACCGTGCGCTACGATTCGGACGGCGGCGACGGGGTAAGGAGGATCATGGCGACCAAGCGAGCAATGATCACCGGGATCACCGGCCAAGACGGCTCGTACTTGGCGGAGTTACTGCTCTCCAAGGGCTACGAAGTGATCGGCATGCTGCGCCGGAGCAGCACGGTCAACTTCGAGCGCATCAGTCACATCCAAGATCGGATCACGCTCGCCACCTTTGACCTGCTGGATTTCTATTCCATCGTCCATGCGCTGCGCGAGTACCGGCCCCACGAGGTGTACAACCTTGCTGCGCAGTCGTTCGTCCAAACCTCGTTTACGCAGCCGGTGCTGACCGGCGAGACCACGGCGCTCGGCGTCACGCGCGTGCTGGATGCGATCCGGGTGGTCGACCCCTCGATCCGCTTCTACCAAGCGAGCAGCAGCGAGATGTTCGGCAAGGTGGTCGAGACGCCGCAGCGGGAGACGACCCCGTTCTATCCGCGCAGTCCCTATGGCGTTGCCAAGGTGTACGGCCACTGGATCACGGTCAACTATCGCGAGAGCTACGGCCTGCATGCCACCTCGGGCATCCTGTTCAATCATGAGTCGGAGCGCCGCGGCCTCGAATTTGTGACTCGCAAGATCAGCTACGGCGTGGCGCGGATCAAGCTCGGGCTCGACCGCACTCTTGCGCTAGGGAACCTTGAGGCGCGGCGCGACTGGGGCTATGCGCCGGACTATGTCGAAGCGATGTGGCTGATGCTGCAGCAGGACGAGCCGGACGACTATGTCATTGCGACGGGGGAGACCCATTCCGTGCGCGAGTTCGCCGAGCTCGCCTTCAGCCATGTCGGGCTGGACTACCGCGACCATGTCGTGATCGACGAGCGCCTCATGCGCCCTGCCGAAGTGGACCTGCTTGTTGGCGATGCGAGCAAGGCGCGGCGGGTTCTTGGCTGGCGGCCGCGGACGAATTTCGAGACCTTAGTGCGGCGCATGGTCGATGCCGACCTCGCGCTGCTCCGGCGCCAGATCGAAGGGCCGGTGTACCGCTGAGATGCAGCGCGTCGGCGTTATCGACGACCCCATTTTCGATAGCCACCGCACGGGCTCGCATCCGGAAAATGCCGGCCGGCTTGCCGCCATTCGGATGGCGATCGCGAACAGCGAAGCGCGCCGGGCGATTGTCCCGCTCGCCTTCCGCCCTGCCACAGAGGAGGAGCTGGCGCTCGCCCACGCCGAGCGGCATATCGCTCGGATCCGCCAGATTGCCGATCGCGGCGGCGCATGGATAGATGGGGATACGATCGTGACGGAGGCGTCGTACGACGTTGCGGTCCACGCCGCGGGCGCGGCGGCCCGCGCGGTTGAAGCGGTGCTCTCCGGCGAGCTGCCGACGGCATTCGCGCTCGTTCGCCCGCCTGGGCACCACGCCACGCCCGACCGCGCGATGGGCTTCTGCCTCTTCAACAACGCCGCCATCGCCGCTCTGGTCGCCCGCGAACGGTTCGGCATCGAGCGCACTCTCCTGATCGACTTCGACGTTCACCACGGCAACGGCACGCAAGACATCTTCTATCGCGACCCGTCGGTCTTCTACTTCTCGGTGCACCAATGGCCGCTCTTCCCCGGCACTGGGCGCGTCGACGAGGTCGGCGAAGGCGCAGGCTATCGGACGACGGCGAATGTGCCGCTTCCGCCGAACTGCGGCGACGATGTCTACCGCGCCGTCTTCGACGACGTTCTTGTCCCTCTCGCGCGGCGCTATCATCCCCAGCTGGTGATTGTCTCGGCAGGGTACGACGCCTACTGGGCCGATCCGCTCGCGAGCGAGCGCTTGACGATCGAGGGGTTTGCGCACCTTGTCCGGGTCTGTCGTGCCATCGCCGAGGAGCACTGCGGCGGCCGGCTTGCCGTCACCCTCGAAGGCGGCTACAACCCGAAAGGCCTAGGCGCTGGGGTGGTGGCGACGATCGCCGAGCTTGCCGGCTGCCGCGAAGTCAACGAGCCGATCCCGCCGCCTGACCTGCGCGGCGCTCCTGACGTCCGCGGCCTCATCGACCGCGTCCGTGCCCTCCACGGCGTGTAGCGTTTGCCTTCCCTCCGGTGTCCGGCGCGGGCAGAGCGCGCCCGCTGGCAGCATCCCCAGCGCTGGGCGCCGCGCCGAGAGCATGATGGGGAGGATGCCGCCGCGCAGCGAGAGAGACACGCCTGCGCAAGCGCTATGCTGGCGCAGCGAGCGAGAGGAAGAGACCATGCTGCCCGTTCGCCACTACGCCTCCACCAGCAGAGGGCGCCGCATCCACTACCGCCGCCTTGGCGAGGGGCCGCCCCTCGTCATGCTCCATTCCTCGCCCAGCAGCTCGCAGGGGCTCGTCCCCCGCATGCTCCAGCTTGCTCGCGGCCACACCTGCATCGCGATCGACACCCCGGGGTACGGCGAGTCGGAAGGGCTGGCTGCTGACCAGCCGACGATTGCTGACTACGCCGACGCCCTCTGCGAGACGCTCGACGCGCTCGGCTTGCCGGTCGTCGACCTCTACGGAACGCACACCGGCGCGACAATCGCGCTCGATTTCGCAGTGCGCCACCGCAAGCGTGTCCGCCGTCTCGTCCTTGATGGCGTGGCGGTGTACAGTGAGGAAGAGAAAGCGCGCCATCGTGCGCACTACACTCCCTCGCTTGCCCCGCAGGACTACGGCGAGCACCTGCTGCGCTACTGGAATATGCGGCGCGACATGGCGATGTTCAGCCCGTGGTATGCGCGCCGGCCGGAGAACCGTCTCCGGAGGCCGCTGCCGACGCCGGAGCAGCTGCACCAGAGCGTTGTCGACTTTCTGCGCGCCGGCGAGGAGTATTGGAAGGGCTATCACGCCGTCTTTCGCTACGACACCGCTGCCGCGCTCGCGCAGCTCGCCGTTCCCACGCTCATCACGGCCGCGCCGACCGACACCCTCAGTCGTCACATCGAGCGCGCCGTCGGCCTCTCGGAAAGGATCGTGACCGTTCCAGCCAGCGAGGATTCCCAGGAGCGGATCCTAGAGTTCCTCGCGGGCGAGCCGCTGCCCGACGCGCCGCCGCCCGTTGTCTCCAGCTCCCCTCCGGGTGTTCCCCGGCGCGAGTACGTCGCGACCTCAATCGGCCAACTGCTCCTTCGGCGTGCTGAGGGCGGCCCTCGCCGGCCGCTTGTGCTGCTCCATGCGATGCCGGGGTCAAGCGCGTACCATGAGCGGCTGATGCCTGACCTCGCGAAGGACCGCCCTGTTCTTACCTTCGACCTCCCCGGCAACGGCGACTCGGCGCCGCTGCCGGGCGAGCCGGAAATTGGGGACTTTGCGCGCGTGATGTGGGAGGCGCTCGACGCGCTCGGGGTCGACGCGTGTGACCTCTACGGCGCGCATACCGGCGCCCTGATCGGGATGGAGATGGCGATCGCGCGGCCGCAGCGGGTGCGCCATCTCCTCCTTGATGGGATCACGCTCTTCACGCCGGAGCAGACGGCCGAGTATCTCGCGCGCTACTGCCCGCCGCTGGTCCCGACGGCAGAGGGCACCCATCTCATCTGGGCGTGGAACTTCCGGCGCGACATGCTGCTCTGGTGGCCCTGGTACGACCACAGCGTGGAAGGGCTGCGTCTAGAAGGCAGCGTCCCGTCCGCAGCGGCGCTTCATTCCGGGTTCGTCGAGTTCATCAAAGGCGGCTTGACATACCATCTTGCCTATCGTGCGGCCTTCGCCTACCCGACGCGCGAGCGGCTGCCGCTCGTTCCTGTCCCCATGCTCCACCTCTGCAGCGAGGTCGACCCGCTGCGCGCCTGCGTACCGGAAGCGCGCCGCCTGACACCGCAGACAACGTCCCGCATCCACCGGGGGACGGGGACGCCCGAGGCCATGGCGGAGACGCTCGCGCTCTGGCGCGCCTTCCTCGACGATGAGCCGCTGCCGCCCGGCCCGGAATTCTGACGGCGGGCAATCGCCGGCACGCCGGCGCGCCCGGGCGGCCCGGTCCAAGACCGCGCGGAACTGCAGCGTGCACCCCGCTTGCAGGCAGGGGAACAGATCGATCTCGCGCAGGAATTCCGCCAAGGAGGTGACCACCGCTTCAGCTGGTCGCGCCGGGCGGCGCTCGCGTTCAGGGAGCTCCCCCCTACGGCAGGATGCCGACAGCGCCGCGGGCGGCGGCCGACTGTCGGCGCTCAGCGCGGCGAGCGAGCGGAGCGCTCCGCGCAGCTCCTGCTTGGTGATCACGCGCCTGCTGCGCCCGGCTCGCAATGACGGCCGAACGAGAGGCGCGTGGCCGGCGCCGTCGACCACTGGCGCAGGCTGCGCAAGCGGTACTCGCAATGACAGTCAACGGGAAGTCGCGCGGCTGAGGCGTTTGTCTTGGCGAGGGGAGCGCTCCGTTGTTGGCGGTGACCGCGCGCTCCGCCGCACCGTCGTTGCGAGCGAGGCGAAAGCGAGGCGAAGCCGAGCGCGGCACCCTCGATCGAGCGAGAACGCTGCCCGCCGGGCGTAGCCTCGGTCCGTCGGCGGCTGGGGCACCGCGCCGCCCTGATGGTGCGGGCGGCGCCCCCTTCCTCAGCGAGAAGACCCCTAGCGCGCGATCGGCGTATCTGGGCGATTGCCGTACTCGGCCCACGAGCCGTCGTAGGTGCGGACGTTCTTGTAACCGAGGAGGCGCAGCGTGAAGAGGGTATGCGCGGCGCGCACCGCCGTCTGGCAGTAGGTGATCACTTCCTTCTCTGGGGTCACGCCCGCCGCTTCGTACAGCTGGCGCAGTTCGGCAGCCGGCTTCCAGACCCGAACATCATCGTTGGTGACGGTGCGCTGCCAGTCGATATTGACGGCGTTCGGGATGTGGCCGCCGCGAGCGGCGCGCACGTCGGTGCCGTTGTACTCGGCAGCAGTTCGGGCATCGACGATGACAACATCCGACCGCTTGGTCGCGTTCAAGACATAATCGAGTGCGCAGACGACGGTGTCATTCAGCTTCGGCGTGAACGTCGCCGGGGCGACGGAGGGGACCTCCGTCTCGATTGGCCGGCCTTCTTTCGCCCACTTGTTCCAGCCGCCGTTGAGCACTTGGGCGTTGGAGTGGCCGTAATAGTCGAGCACCCACCAGAGGCGAGCAGCCCACAGACCGCCTTGATCGTCGTAGGCGACGACATGCGTCTCGTTCGCGATCCCATGCTCGCCCATGATCTTGGCGACGTTGGCGGGCGATGGCGCGTACAGCTTATCGACAGGGTCTTTGAGGAGCGCCGTGTCGAACCAAACAGCGCCGGGGATGTGGCCGGCGTGATACTTCTCCTTGCTCCGGAGGTCAACGATGCGGAGGCGGGGGTGCTGGAGCCGGCTTGCCAGCTGGTCGGTTTCGATCAGCAGGTCAGGGTTGGCGTAGCGGGTTCGATCCTCCGCGGCAACGCTAGGGCCGCCTGTCGGCGTAGCGGGGGCGCAGCCGGTCACGACGAGGGTGACGGCGAGGAACGAGAGGACCAGTCCTTTCATTCTTACTCCTGTCCAAGCTCGCGCAGCCGGTTGGCGACCTGCGCCATCGCGCGGCGCGCGTCGAATGCCCCGTGCTGGCGCACAAGGGTGATCTTCCACTCCCCAGGGCCGGCCACTTCGATCTCGGCGGCAAAGCCGGCCTTCGCGCCTTCCCAGGGGACCGTTGAGAGCGCAGGGGGGTGATCGGTCAGGACGACCAGCGTCTCGCCCGTGAGCCGTTTCAGCGCCTCTTTGGTCTTCAGCGCGGGGTAGGGACACATCTCTCCGCGAACATCCAGTTCCATCGCTCCTCCTGTTGGTGTTGGTGAAGGGGAATTAGGGCAAGCGCCGGATGATGAGCGTGCCGAGAAAGGCGCCAGCAGCGAGGGAGACCCCGAAGACCCACCCGTTGAGCGCGAGCGAAGGGATCGCTGAGAAGAACGCGCCGATCGTGCAGCCGACCGCGATGCCAGCGCCGTAGCCCATCAGCACTCCGCCGCCGATCGCTTGGAGATAGCGGGCAGGACGGCGCGGCGTCCGCAGCTTGAATTCTGACGAAGCGAGCGCGGCAAGGAAGGCGCCAACGATCAGCCCGGCGTCGAGCGTGAACGCGGAGGTCAGCCAGCCGCCATCGCCGACTGCGAGATTGCAGCCTGCGAAAAGGTCGACGCCGAGCAAGGGGCCGGCGCTCAGGCCGACAAGGCCGGTCAGCCGCTCCGCCCACGCCGACAGCTCGCCGGTAACGCCCAGCGGGTGGTCGTAGATGAAGGCGAAGACGTTCAGCATCGCGAGCGCGACGGCGCCGGCCCACGCCGGCCATCCGCGCACAACGATCCGGTGAGAGAGCGCGCGGAGATGGTCGCCGACGCTGAAGGCGGGAGGGAGCGGCTGGTCTGGAGGCGGTGGCGGCGGAGGCCCTTCCCGCATCTCCCACCAAACGACGACAAGGTAAACCGCGGCGAGCGCGAGGATGCTTCCCACCAGCGCCCACCAGTGCCCGACCAGTCCCGGCAGCCAGACGAGCGGCATGGCAGCGATGTGGGTCGTCCACCACCAGTTCCAGGTGTGAGCGGCAAGGGAGAGGCCGCCGAGAATGCCGAGGAGGGCGACCATCGAGGCGACATACCCTTCGCCGATGCGAAAGAGCGTGCCGGAGACGCAGCCGCCCGCCAGCACCATGCCGAGACCGAAGAGTACGCCGCCGACGACGAGATGCAGCCCGACCGGAGTGACGTGCGCGCCCGGGGGGAGCGTGCCGAACGAGGGGTCGGGCACAAGGCGCGCCATCAGCAGCCAGAAGCCGACGGTTGCGCCCATCATTGCGACGATCAGACCGCGCAGGAGGCGGCCGTCGTGGGCCAAGAAGAGATCGCGAAAGGCGCCGGCGAAACAGAGGCGGCTGCGCTGAAGGATGATGCCGAACGCGATACCGATCCCCCAGAACACGCCGAGGTCCGGGTCGACAGCCCAGAACGCGGCAAAAGCGACGAGAACGAGCGCGGCAACGAGGAGAGCGCCAGCCCCAGCCCAACGCGGCCGGGTGGTCGAGGAGGCTGCAGCGACACCGATCATCCCCGCTCCAGATAGTTGACTAAATCAATCTCGTTAGTAATGCAGCAGCATAGCGCAGCGGCGCCTGCGCGTCAAGCCGCGTTTGCGGCCTCGCGCTGGGGAGTGGCCGTGAGGGCAGGCTGCGCAAGAGGAAGGAGCAGCGGCAGGCGAGCAGCGGCTGCCCGCGTGTTCTCTTCGCTGGCAGCGCGCAAAATGGCCGGTTGCACTCGCTTCCTGCGCCGTTTGGCCGTGGCGGCCCTGCTCATCAAGATAGGCGGGCTAGGAAGCGCGGCCGCCAGCGGAGCGCGGATGGAGACAGCGCCGGACGAGTGCCGGGCGCTCGCGCTTTTGCTATATTGACTCAAACGGCGATGGGTCCCGCCGGGGCCAGCGATGGCCCGAACCGCCCTGCTGGGCTGATGGCTCCTAGAGCGAACCGCACCGGTTGCGCCTAGGAGCATTTTCTTCTTCGCCGAGCTTCCACGGCGCAGCCGAGCGAGCAGCGTGGAGGCTGATATGCATTTCGCCGTGATCGCGGGCGGCGCCGCGATCGGCGCCGTCCTTCGCTATCTCGTCGTCACGCACACCGCCGCCTGGCTGGGCGGAGCGTTTCCTTACGGAACGCTCATTGTCAACGCGACAGGCGCCTTCGCTCTCGGCCTCATCGCGGAATGGATCGGAGCGCATGCCTCCGTCGATCCGCACGTTCGCCTCTTCTTCGTCACAGGCGTGCTCGGCGGCTACACCACCTTCAGCAGCTATGCCTGGGAAGCGCTCGAACTGACCCAGTCGGGATTGTGGCTTCGCGCATTGCTCTATGCTGCCGCGAGCAACGTTGCCGGGTTCATCGGGGTCGCACTCGGCGCGCTCATCGCGCGCAGCGCGTCGCTGTAGAAGGGAGAACGCATGAATGGCGCTGCCGTCGGGAAACGAGTTCGGATCTATCTCAGTGAACGCGACCGCGCCCCGGGACGCCACGAGCCGCTCTGGGAAACTGTCCTCGACCTTCTCCGGCGGGAAGGCGCCGCCGGCGCAACCGTCTTCCGCGCTCTTGCCGGGTTCGGCGCGCACGGCGCGCTTCGGCTCGCCCGTCTCGTTGATGTCATTCCCGACCTCCCGGTCGTCATCGAATGGCTCGATGGCCCGCAGCGCGTCGAGCGCCTCCTGCCGAAGGTCCGCGACCTCGTGACAGACGGCACGATCACGGTCGAAGAGATCGCCGTTGTCGCCTTCCCTCACCGCGCGCCGCGCAGCATCCCCGCCATTCCCGTCGCCGAGGTCATGACCCGCCACGTCGAGACGGTGCAGCCCGAGACACCGGCGGCGGAGGTCGTTCGCCTTCTGCTCGGCCGCAGCTTCCGCGCTGTGCCGGTCGTCGACCGCGAAGGACGCCTGCTCGGCATCGTGACCAACCACGATCTCATCGAGCGCGGTGGGCTCGGCGCTCGGATCGAACTGCTTGCGGTGCTTGCGCGCGACGCCCGCGACCGCGAGCTCGCTCGGCTGCAGGCTGCGCCAACCACCGCGATCGATCTGGCCTCCCGCGAGGTGATCACCATCGCCCCTGACGCCTCGCTGGCCGAAGCTGCTCATCTGATGGCAAGCCGCGGGCTGAAGCGTCTTCCTGTCGTCGACCGCGAGCGCCGCCTCCTTGGCCTGCTCAGCCGCGTCGACGTCCTCCGCACGGTTGGGGAGGATTTTCGCTTTCCCGCGCCCGCGCCGCTCTCGGCGGGCGACGGCGGCCGCGCCGTCCGCGACGTGATGCGCCGCGCCGTGCCGGTCGTCCGCGAGAACGCGCCGCTCGGCGAGGTGATCGACGCCGTCACCGCGACCGACCTCCATCGGGCGATCGTCGTCGACCCGGCCGGCCGCGTCGTCGGCATCATCTCCGACGCCGACGTGCTCGCTCGGCTCGACCCGCTGGGACAGCATGAGCTACTCTCCTCCCTGATGCGGCGCGCGCGTCCCGCTGCCGAGGTGACGGCGCAGGCGCGCGATGTCATGCGCTCGCCGGCCTTGACGGTTCCTCCCGACCTCTCGCTTGCCGCTGCCGCCCAGCGCCTGATCGCCGGGAAGCGCAAGGTCGCGGTGGTTGTGGATGAGAACGGGCGATTTCTTGGCGCCCTTGATCGCGCCGAACTCCTCCTCCAGCTCGTTGCGGGCCGTGAGGCGCAAGGAGAAGAGCAATGAACCAAGCGCTTCGCCAGACTCGGCCGGCGGTCATTTTCATCGTGCTGCTCGGCATCGTCAGCCTGCTTGCCGACATGACCTATGAGGGGGCGCGCGGCATTGTCGGCGCGTATCTCGGGCAGCTCGGGGCAACCGCCGTTGCCGTCGGCCTAGTTGCCGGCCTTGCCGAACTGCTCGGCTATGTGCTGCGGCTTGTTTTCGGGCTGCTGACCGACCGGCTGCGCCGTCCTTGGGACCTTGTCATCCTCGGCTACGTGGTCAACCTTGGCGCGGTGCCGCTGCTCGCTCTCGCCGGACGCTGGGAAGCCGCTGTCGTCTTGGTTATCGCCGAGCGGGTGGGCAAGGCGATCCGGACGCCCGGCCGCGACGCGATGCTCGCCCACGCGAGCGCGACAACCGGTCACGGCTGGGGGTTCGGCCTCCACGAAGCGCTTGACCAAATTGGCGCGGTGCTCGGGCCGCTCCTCGTCGCCGCGATTGTGGCGGCGCGGGGCGAAATGCGCCCAGCGCTTGCCGCGCTCGCAATCCCGGCTGCGCTCGCGCTGGCGGTGCTCCTCTTCGCGCGGCTGCGCTACCCGAACCCGAGCCACCTTGGTCTCGCGGCCGCGCTTCCCGAGACAACGGGGTTCTCCCGCCGCTACTGGATCTATCTCGGCGGCGCGGCGCTGTTCGCGGCGGGCTTTGTCGACTTCGCGCTCGTCGCTTACCACGTCGATCGCGCCGCGATTGCTGACCCGAGCGTTATCGCGCTGTTCTACGCCCTCGCGATGGGCGTCGACGCCGCCGCGGCGCTGCTGTGCGGCATGCTGTTTGACCGGATCGGCTTTGCGGTCGTGCCGCTCTCGGCGGCCGTATCCGCGATTGCGGCGCCGCTGCTCTTTCTCGGGGGGGGCGAACTTGTACTCCTCGGCGTGGCGCTTTGGGGGTTCGGCCTCGGGGCGCAGGAGTCGGTGCTGCGCGCAGGGATCGCCGCGCTCGCTCCGCCCAGCCGCCGCGGCGCCGCCTACGGCACGTTCAGCGCCCTCTTCGGCATTGCTTGGTTTGCCGGCAGCGCGCTCTTCGGGCTGCTCTACGGCGCGTCGATCGTTGCGCTCGTTGCTGCTTCGATCGGGCTCCAACTTGCTGCCACTGCCGTCCTCACCCTTGCTGCCCGCGCGAACGGAACGCCTTCTGCGCCGGCAGCAGGCTAGAGCGGCGCGCTCGCCGTCGGGAAGTCGGTCAGCACTTCGACGCCGCGGCTGGTGAAGGCGATCGAGTCCTCGATGAGCAGCGCGCCGCCCAGACCAGGCGCGAGGGTGAACGCCATGTTCGGGCGCACCGCGTCGATCGAGCCGGGCGCGATCGTCGGACGGGCGAGGGGACTGTCGGCGTGGAAGCCGACGCCGTGGCCGGTCCACGGGACATAGGGGGACTCGGCGCGCTCCGCGACGGCGCGGGCGGCGGCGTCGATCTCGCTGCCGAGCGCGCCGTTCTGGATGGCAGCGATGGCCGCGGCGCGGGCCTCGAGGATCAGGTCGAGCTGGCGGGCAAGCGTCGTCGACGGCGGACGCGGGCAGAACACCCGCGTTGCCGCGGCCCACAGGCCATTCACGGCCACTCGGATGCGTACGATCGCTGCCTCCTCCGGGCCTCGGCTGACGTCGCAGAAGGGAAGGACCTCCTCGTCGGCGGTCGCTGAGGCGGCCATCGCGCCGAGCGCCGCCCCCGCGATCACGCCGGGCGGCACCCCCGGCGCCGTCATCTCGCGCGCTGCAGCGAGACCGGCAGCGGCGACCTCCCCGGCGCGGCGCAGCCGGCTCATCTCGCGAGCGGTTTTCCAGAGCGCGCCTGCTTCTGTCAGGTCGGAGCAGTCGTACCAGGTCGCGCCGTGGCCGGCGACCTTCAGCACGTCGCCCGAGCCGCCGTCGGGCAGCCCGAGGTCGGGGCCGTAGGCAGCGAACGGCAGCGGCCCGTGCTCATAGCCCAGTTTGCTGAAGCGATCGTAGCCGCCCAGCAGTTCGCGCAAGTGCGGCAGCGCGCCTTCGCTCGCCGGCTGGAGGATGCCGTCAACGAAGCGGCTGAACGTGCGGAGGTGATCCGCCCAGCCTCGTGATGCGCGCTCCGCTTCGTCCTCCGGGACGATGAGCGTCACCTCGCCCGACTGCTTGAAGAAGCAGAAGGAATCGCCGCGCCGAGGCAGATAGCCGGAGAAGAGCAGCACATTCGCCGGCGCGCGGACGACGACCCCGTCGTAGCCTTGTGCGGCAAGCAGCTGCCGCATCAATCCGACGCGCTGACTATCTCGATCCATTGCTTTCCTCGCCCCCACGAGGGCCTTGCCTAGGAGGGCGCCTCAGGCTCGCGCGGACACCGGCCCGCTTCGGCTGCCGCGCCGAAGCTCCCGCTTGTCTCGCTGGGCCGGGAACAGCGGCCAGCGGCTCCCGCGCGGTCGCGACGGGCATAGTCATCCGCTCTTCCCTTCCAGCCGCGCCAGAAAGCGGCCGATCCGGCGCAGAGCCTCTTCGATCTCGCCGAGCGAGGTGGCGTAGCAGCAGCGGATGTGGCCCTCGCCCTGCTCGCCGAAGGCGGAGCCGGGGACGACCGCGACGCGCTCTTCGTTCAGCAGCCGTTCGGCGAACGCTTCGCTTGAGAGACCGGTTCGGGCGATCGAGGGGAAAACATAAAACGCGCCGCGCGGCTCGGAACAGTCGAGGCCGAGGCGGCGAAAGCCGTCGAGCATCACCCGCCGCCGCCGGTCATATTCCTCTACCATCGCTTGGACATCGCGCTCGCCGTAGCGCAGCGCCTCAATTGCGGCGATCTGCGCGATCACTGGCGCGCACAGCATGGTGTATTGGTGGATCTTCATCATCGCTTCGATCAAGTCGGGCCGAGCGCAGGCGTAGCCGATACGCCAGCCGGTCATCGCGTATGACTTGGAAAAGCCGCCGAGCAGGATTGTCCGGTCACGCGCGCCGGGCAGGCTGCTGAAGCAGGTGTGTTCGACCCCGTAGACGAGCCGGTCGTAGATCTCGTCGGCGACGACGATCAGGTCGTGGCGCTCGGCGACGCGGGCGATCGCGGCGAGCTCGTCGCGGGAGAGCACCGCTCCAGTCGGGTTGCTCGGATAGCCGAGCAGGATTGCCTTCGTCCGCGGCGTGACCCGCTCCTCGATCTCCTCGGCGCGCACCTTGAAGCCGTTGGCGAAGGTGGTCGGCACCGGCACAACCGTTCCGCCGGCGAGCATGATGCACGGCCGGTAGGAGACATAGCCCGGGTCGGGGCAGAGCACTTCGTCGCCGGGGTCGAGGATCGCCCGCATCGCAAGGTCGAGACCTTCGCTCACGCCGACCGTGACGAGGATCTCGCGGGTCGGGTCGTAGCGCACCTGGTACAGCCGTTCGAGATGACGGGCGATCTCGACGCGCAGCTCAATTAGGCCGTAGTTCGAGGTATACGACGTTTCGCCGCGCTCGAGGCCGTACATCGCGGCTTCGCGGATGTGCCACGGCGTGACGAAGTCCGGCTCGCCGACGCCGAGCGAGATGACGTTGTCGAGCGAGGCGAGCAGGTCAAAGAACTTGCGAATGCCCGAGGGCGGAATGCTGCTGACCAGCTTGGCGACCTGGTTTCGGTTGGCGATGCTCTCTAGGCGAGTCGCCATCGGCGGTCCTCCCCCTCGCCGTCCGCGACGACGCGGCCCTCACGGGCGAGTTTGGTCAAGATTGACGTTACCTGACGGCAGGCCAGCTCGACCAGCTTCTCCTCGAGCGCCGGATAGACCCGCGCCACGATCGCGGCCGGCTGGTCGTCTCCCGCGCCGAGCGCGGCCAGCACCTGCTCCTCGCGCGCGCGCCGGTGGGCGATCACCCCGGCCACAGCCGCCCTGGGGTCGCGGACGAGCGGACCGTGCGCCGGCACGATCAGCGTCATTGGAAAGTCGAGCAGCCGGGTGAGCGAGCGCAGCAGGTCGGCCATGTCGCCGTGCGGCGGGCTGACGGAGGTTGTCGCGTTGCCGAGGACGAGGTCGCCGGTCAGCATCAGCCCGCTCTCCGGCAGGAAAAAGCAGCAATGGCCCGGAGAATGGCCGGGCGTGTGGACGACGCGGATGGCAACGCCGCCGGCGGTGAGCACGGCGCCGTCCTCGATCGTTCCGTCGACGACCGTGCCCGGGAGCGCCGGCTGGCCGTCCTCCCCGTCAACGGCAGTCGCCTCAGCGACAAGCGGCGCCTCGCGCGGGTGACAGAGGATCGGCGCGCCGGTCGCGGCGCGCAGCCGGGCCGCGCCGCCGCTGTGGTCGCGGTGGTGATGCGTGAGCAGGATCGCTTTCACGGTCGGGTTGCCCATTCCCGCGAGATAGCCAGCGATGAAGCTGGCGGGCGCGTCGTGGTCATAGGCGCTGTCGATGACGATCGCTTCCTTAGGGCTGCCGACAATGACGACATGGGCGCCGAGGCTAGTCTCCCAGGCGGCATCGGCGATCTGGAGCCAGTGGACGCCCGGCGCGATCTGCTCGCCGCGCAGCTGCGGCCAGCGCCGACCGCTCACGGGGTGACCGCGAGCCGATGGGCGGTCGGCTCGTCGCCGTCGAGGATCGCGCCATCCTCTTTGTAGCGTTTCATGATGAAGTAGGTTGCGGTTCCCTGAACGGCGTCGATCGTTGCCAGCCGCTCCGAGACGAAGAGGCTGACCTCGCGCATCGACTTGGCGACGACCATGACAGCGAGGTCGAAGGTGCCGGAGACGAGCCAGACCGAGCGCACCTCGGGATAGCGGTAGATTCGGCGGGCGACGGCGTCGAAGCCGGTTTCGCGCTGGGGGGCGCAGCGCACCTCGATCAGGGCGGCGACTTCGTCCTCGCCGGCGCGCTCCCAGTTGATGACGGTGCGGTAGCCGAGGATGATGCGGTCGGCCTCGGCGCGGGCGATGGCAGCGGCCACCTCCTCTTCGGTCTGGCCGGTCATCACCGCGATCTCAGCCGGTGTCAGGCGCGGATTGCGTTCGATCGCTTTCAAGATCGCTTTCATGCGGCTCCAAGCAGCGGCGTGGAGACAGTATTCCCGCCTCCGCGCTAGTGGATCGAATTATGCGGCAGCGAGCGCTGGGCGGAGCAGGTGCCAGCGGGTTACCTGCTGGTAGGCGTGGCCGATCCGCAGGATCGTTGCCTCATCGAACGGTTTGCCGATGATCTGGAGGCCGACCGGCAGCCCCTCGCTCAGCCCCGCGGGCACCGAGAGGGCGCACACGCCGGCGATATTGATCGGCAGCGTGCAGACATCGCTCAGGTACATCTGGAGCGGGTCGTCCAGCTTCTCGCCAAGACGGAAGGCGACGGTCGGCGAGGTGGGGGCGAGGAGGGCGTCGTAGCGGGCGAAGGCCTCGTCGAAGTCGCGCTTGATCAGCGTCCGTACCTTCTGCGCCTTGAGGTAGTAGGCGTCGTAGTAGCCGGCGGAGAGGGCGTAGGTGCCGAGCATGATCCGCCGCTTCACCTCTGGGCCGAAGCCGAGGCCGCGGGTCCGCTCCATCTCCTCCCACATGGTCGGCGCCTCGGCCGAGAAGCCGTATTTGACGCCGTCGTAGCGGGCGAGGTTGGCCGACGCCTCAGACGGCGCGACAAGGTAGTAGACGGCGAGCGCGTATTCGGTGTGGGGGAGCGAGACGTCCCAGTCGACTGTCGCGCCGAGCGCCTCGAGCTCGCGGATGGCCGCCCGCAGCGCCGCGTCGACGCCCGGCTGCATTCCGGTGACGAAATACTCTTTCGGGACGCCGAGTCGCAGTCCGCGCAGGTCGCCGTGGAGGGCGGCGCGGAAGTCGGGCACGGGCACGTCGGCGGAGGTGGAGTCGTTCGGGTCGCGGCCGGCGATGGCGGTGAGGACGATAGCGGCGTCCTCGACGGTGCGGGCGAGGGGGCCGATCTGGTCGAGCGAACTGGCGAAGGCGACGAGGCCGAAGCGGCTGACGCGCCCGTAGGTCGGCTTCAGGCCGACGACGCCGCAGAGGGCGGCTGGCTGGCGGATGCTGCCGCCGGTGTCGGAGCCGAGGCTGTAGATCGCTTCGCCGGCCGCCACGGCCGCTGCTGAGCCTCCGCTCGAGCCGCCCGGCACGCGCTCGAGGTCCCACGGGTTGTGCGTCGGGAAGAAGGCGGAATTCTCGCAGGAGGACCCCATCGCGAACTCGTCCATATTCGTCTTGCCGAGGAGGACGGCGCCGGCGGCGTTCAGGCGCGTGACGACGGTCGCGTCATAGATCGGGACAAAGTGCTCGAGCATCTTCGAGGAGCAGGTGGTGCGGATGCCGCGCGTCGAGATGACATCCTTCAGCGCCATCGGCACGCCGAGCAGGGGGCCGCGCTCGCCGGCGGCAAGCCGACGGTCGGCCGCCGCGGCGGCGGCCAAGGCGACCTCCGGGGTGACGGTGACAAAGGCGCGCACGTAGCGCTCGACGGCGGCGATCCGGTCGAGGTGCGCCCGGGTCAGTTCGACGGCGGAGATGTCGCGCCGCGCGAGGCGCTCGCTCGCCTCAGCAATCGTCAACTCGTACAGCTCCACGCTCGCGCTCCCGTGCCGGCCTCGGTCGAGGCGGGCGGACTAGTCTTTGCTCAAGAGATACTGAATCGTCGGCCAATTGCGGTCGAGCACCTTGCGAAACCGCTTGGCGAGGAGGTCTTGGAACTGGCGCGGGGTCTGGCCGAAATACTCGGCGAGGCGCGGCCAGTTCGGGCGGATGATGATCGAATCGCCGGCGATATCGGCGGAGGCGAGATTGGGGGCGAGGCCGGGGTCGAGGAGGTAGCGGAGCAGCCGGCGGCGGTCTTTGTCGGTCGGGCGGACGACGAACTCGCGGTCGCGGGTGGTGAGGCCGCGCTTGACGAGCAGAGCGAGGAGGATGCCGCCCTCGATCATGACGTCCTCGGCGCTGCTGCGGGCGTGGGCGTCGAGATAGCGCTGGATCTCGCGGAACAGTCCTTCGCTGCTCATCGGCCGGCTGGTTTCTGGAGCGCTGCTTGAAGCAGCCGCACCAGCTCCTCTTGGTCGGAGCGCGGCAGGTCGGTCACCCGGCGGACGCCGGCGGCCTCCATCCGCTCTTGGATGAGGCGGATGATCTCCTCGATCTGGTCGCGCCGCCCGTTCATTCCTCGAGCACGGCCCGAACGCGGAAGTAGTCGCCCTCGCGCAGCGGCGCGTTCTGCAGCACCTCCTCGACCGGGAAAGACGGCCGCGGCTCGTCCTCGCGGAAGACGTTCGTGGCCGCGAACACTTGGAAGGTCGGCGGCACGTCATCGGTGTCGAGGCGGCGCAGCATTTCGAAATGCTCGAGGATGAGGCTGAGCTGGCGCTGCATCCGTTCGACCTCCTCATCGCTGAGGCCGAGGCGCGCCAGCCGCGCCACATGGAGGACGTCGTCGCGCGTCAGGCTCATGCCAGAAGTATACCCCGCTCTCGGCTGGAGGGAGGGCGGCTTGCTGCTCACGGGGGAAGGAGCGCCTTAAGGTCTCCCGTGGCAGGCTTCTAAGATGCTTGGTTCGCTGCTAGGTGTTGACCTTCATGTCTAACTTATGACATTCTTGGAATAACTTCTCGAATAACTTCTCTTGGTTCAATAAATGGACAAGACCGCCATCCCGATGAAGTTCATACAACCGACGAGCATTCCTGAGAACATTCGTTCGCCTATTCGTGTCGTTGGTATTGACTTAGGAACGACGAACTCGACGGTTGCGGAAATCATCTGGAGACCCGGCCAAGCCGAGCCGCCTATTGCGCGCTGCCTCGAAGTCGAGCAGCCGACCGATACTGGTCCCTACACTCACGTGCTTGTCCCCTCAGTAGTGGCAATCCGCGGGTCGCAGACATGGGTTGGAGAAGGTGCGAAAAGACTGCGAGCAGATCCGAAACTTCGTAGGAATAAAGATATCTTCTATGAAACTAAGAATGATATCGGTTCGCGACGTACCTATCATCTGGCGCCCGAAGGTTTCCAAAGCGCTGCACAAATTGGAGCGAAGATCCTCGCTTTTCTAAAGACCGAAGTCGAGGCAGCGGATGCGCTGCCAATAGCTCGAACGGTGATAACGGTACCAGCATCGTTCCAGCTATCCCAACGAAATGACACATTGCTTGCTGCTAAACTTGCAGGATTAACCTTGCAACCGGGGGATCTTCTGGACGAGCCAGTAGCTGCCTTTCTCGACTATTTGATGTCGAACCACGATTCTTTGTTGCCAGAATTGGACCAGCCTAAAAACCTCTTAGTATTTGATTTTGGTGGAGGAACATGTGATGTTGCGATTTTTCGAGTCAGATTCTTTGAAGGTCACCTTGAAGTTGCTCCTATTTCCGTTTCTCGCTACCATCGCTTAGGAGGAGGGGATATCGACTCCGTTATTGTCCATGAAGAGCTGATACCGCAGCTTTTGGAGCAAAATAATATCGATCCGAAAAAGATCGAATTTGACGAAAGAAAGCGACATCTTGAACCTGCCTTGCTAAGTATTGCAGAGGCCTTAAAAATAGGTCTTTGTACCGAATTATTGCGCCTAGAACAATTTAATCGCCATCCGAGTTCTGATAAGGACTTAATAGTTAAGACCCTTTCTGGAGCGTGGCCTTGTCCGTGTCCCGGCTATCCCTCGCTAAAAATTCATTCGCCGCAATTGTCCGCTAAGCGATTCGCCGAGCTACTAAAGCCGTTTCTCGACAGAGATCTTCTCTATACTCGCGAAACAGAGTATTACTTGACGTGTTCGATCTTTGCGCCGTTGCAAGATGCTCTTGATAGGGCTGAGATTAATCGTGAACAAATCTCGCTCTGTCTAATGGTGGGTGGGAGTAGTCTGATTCCTCAAGTTGTAGAGTCGATCAAAATGTTTTTGCCTAGGGCGAGAATCCTCACTTATGCCGATCAATTGTCTGCTCAAGTGGCAGTTGCGCGTGGAGCTGCATATCATGCGCTATCTGTTGCTCTCTTTGGGCGTGGTCTTGTGCTTCCAGTTGCATCTGACACCGTTTCGATTCGAGTTGCATCTGGCTTGCTCGAACTAGTACCTAGAGGTGCTTTATTGCCGTTTCCGGGCCCAAACCAGTTCTCCGAACGACTGGAACTTGTTGTGCCAGCTTCTTCGGTTATTGACTCGGTTCCGCTTCGCGTTGAGCTAGTTTCTGGCGAGGATCAGCGTCCGCTATTTACTGCGATATGGGACATAAGTGGTCCAGTTAATCGAGGTGATCCTTTGAGTCTCAAATTTCAAATGGATACGAATCAGTGTTTGAGACTTGAGCTTTCTCTGCGAGACCAGCCGAATAAGTCACCTTTTCTCTGTCAAATCGAAAATCCGTTGACTTTAGTTGCAGATCGGAATGAAATTCGCGAACGGATAGAAGAGCGCGAAGAACTGCTTCGTGTAGGGAAAGTACCCCGCAATGAAATTCCAGATAATCTAGTTGATTTGTCTGAAGATTATTTTGAACTTGGTCATATCGATAAATCTATCGATTATCTCAAGCAGGCTCTCAGGATTAAGGGGCGCCCGGACGCAGCGATTCTGAATCTCTTGGGAATACGCTACGGGTATAAGCGGGATTGGGAGCAAGAGGAGAGAATGTATCGGGAAGCTTCTCAGGCGTCGCCATCCTGGGCTACGCCCTTGTTCAACTTGGCTCTCTCGCAGTTCCATCGCGCTAACATCGATGCTGCTGAAAAAACTATTTGCGAAGCACTTACGATAGAACAGGATCCTCCTTATTTGGTTCTGTATGCGCTAATCTTGAGAAAGCAAGGTAAAATTGATGAAGCCGAGAGTATAATTAAAGAGGCCATTGTTCAGTTTGGCCCGATTCGTGCTCTAAGTGACTGGGAACTAGACTGGCTCCTGACAGCGGCGAAGACAGTATCTAACCAAGCGCTTCTTGATTCAATATCTGAAGAAAAGCGGAGAAGAAGGCGAGTTGGAGATCTCCAAGGCGCAGAACAAGGCGGTCTTCTTCCTGAGATTGCGCCAAAACTTCAAAGATTATGACTATTTGGTTACTGTCTCGTCGTGAACTCACTCCAGAGCAAATACGTGCCATCGAGCTGCCACATGACCGGCACCAGGTCATTTTTGGGGCTCCCGGTTCTGGGAAGACTCAAATTTTGCTTCATCGTGCCGCAGAGCTGAAGAAAAGGATCGGCTCTTCGCCTGATCGGTTTCTCATTCTAGTTTATACCAATGTCTTGAAGTCTTATATCCGTTCGGCGCTTGATCTGCTCGGTCTGCCGGAAAACGCAGTAACTACGTTCGACGATTGGTGTAAGACGTTTTACGAGCAATATATTAGCCGACGAGTACCTTGGAATACCTCTGCCGGTCGACCTGACTTTGATGCCATCCGTCGCTCTGTCTCGCAGGCGATTAGTTCAAATTTCGTCCCTCTTCCCCTGTATGACTTCATATTGGTAGACGAAGGTCAAGATCTTGACCCGTTGTGTTTTGATATAATACGACGGATCGCGCGTCATGTGACAGTATGTCTTGACCAGAAGCAGCAGATTTATGAACATGGTAGCACAGAAGCCGAAATTCTCTCTATACTTGGCTTGCGTCGGAAAAATGTCTCTCTTCTCGATGCTTATCGTTGTTCGCCATATGTTGCGCGTTTAGCTGCTCAATTTCTTAGCGATCCAAGCGAGCGTCAATATTACCTCCGGCAGCTTCGCACGGAACAAATTGGTCGTGAGCCTCCACTTCTTTATGTTGCGGCAAGTTTCCAAACCGAAAAGCAACGTCTTATAGAAGTAATGCGTCAGCGGCTGCTTGCTAATCAGCAAATAGGGGTACTATTCCACCTAAAAAGACAGGTTTTTGGATTTGCGCAGGCTTTGCAGTCGAATGGCATCGATGTTGAAGTTGCTCCTAATCTTGACTTTGCTTCAAATAAACCAAAGATCACAACCATCCATAGTGCTAAGGGCCTTACTTTCGACTCGGTTTTCCTTCCTCGCTTAGTTGTTGCCTCTTTTCCTCGGGCAACGGTTGAGAGAATTCGCAACTTGCTTTTTGTCGCGGTGACTCGGGCAAGGAGCTGGGTTTATCTTAGTACCACTCGGAATGACATGCTCCCGATCCTCGAGTTTCTGAAGACGTTGGTTGCAGAGGGGGCAATCGTAGTGCAGGAGGGAGAAGAGTCGTATCAGAGCGAACCGCCTCTAGTTTCGACCCCGTCGAGCGACCTAGACTTTCTCTAGACAAGAATGTATCTCGATATCCCTTATCGATTTGGTATGTAGTCTGCTCTCGATTGATGCCTTAATTGCGCTCTAGTCCTAGGCGCCCTGACGAAGGAGGTCAGCCGAGCGCAGCGCGGACCGCGACCTTGGCGAGCGTTTTCGGGTCCATCAGCATCGTGGTGTAGAAGGCGTTCGCCATAGGGCAGGCGCACTCCCCGGCGGCGATGCTCGCGCGCATCTTGTCGGCGAGATAGCCGCGCCAGACCCGGCCGAAGTCATAGTCCACCGCCCGCACATTGCCGATCGGCTCGGCGCGCACGCAGCACGCCCAGACATCCCCATCCGGCGCAACATGCCCGCTCGCCACTCCCGCATAGCAGGGCAGCGCCTGCTTCCCCTCGCGCAGCGCCTTCGCCGCAAGCTGGTAATACTCGGCGCGGAACGCCGCCGTTATCCGCGCAAACCCGCGCGCCTTTCGCCGCGCCGCCTTGCGCGACAGTTCGGCGGCAACGCGGCCATACGTCTCCGGGTCGGGCGTGATGCCGCTGTTGCGGTTGCCCATCTCCAGCCGCTCTTCTGCCACCTCAGTAATGACGCTGTCCGGCTCCAGCGACTCCAGATGGTCGACGATCGCGAGCGCGCGGTCGACGTTCAGGCTCGAAATAACGGCGTGGAGGCCGATGACGAGATTGTCCGGCTTGTTCTCCTTCAGCCGTTCGAACGTCTTCAGCGCCAGTTCGTAGTTGCGCGGCACGCCGCGGATCCGGTCGTGCTCCTCCCCGATGCCGTCGAGCGAAATGTTCAGGATCACCTCGGTATCGCGGCAGGCGCGGGCAATGGCGTGGACCCGCCCCGGCGTCGTCTTCCAGTACATCCCGCTCGTCGGGATCGTGATCACCTTCGGCCGGCAGCGCTCCCACGCCGCGACCACGATCTCTTCGAGATCCTCGCGCAGGAACGGCTCGCCGCCGGTGAAAGTGAGGTAGAACGGCGCTCGACCGAGGCTGTCGAAGACACGCTTGAACTCGTCGAGCGTCAGTTCCGGCCGCGTCTCGAGCTGCGAGGCATCGTACGGCCACTCTTGGCCCGGCGGCGGCGCGTACGCCTTCTTGGTGTACATCCAAATGTTGCAGCTCTGGCAGCGCGAGTTGCAGCGGTACGTGACGGCGAAGACAAGATTGAGCGGCAGGAGTTTCGGCCCAATGCCGCGCCGCATCGCCATATACCGCGGGATCTGCGGCAGGATCTCCAGCATCGTCAGTCCTCCCGCCGAGCGAGCACGTAGTGATGATGCGCCCAGACGGTCTTCAGCTGCCACGGCAGCGGCGCGCGGTCGAGCAGTGCCAGCTTGTCGACCGTCGCCCGCACGCCCGGCGCGAGACCGGCGTAGTAGTCGAGCGTCGACCACGTCCAGCCGTCGCCCTCGAAGCGCGACCGGATCGGCAGCGCTCCCAGCCCGACCCGGCGCAGAAACTCGCTCGCCGGCATGCAGGTGTCCGGCCACGGCGGCACGTCGAGCACGCCTTCTTCGACAATCCGGCAGCCCGCCTCGCGCAGCGTCCGCTTGATCCGCCTCACCGACACCCACCGCTCATCGACCTTCGCGAAGAACTCCTTGTCGATCGCGTACTTGCGGAGAAGATAGCCCAGCTGCGCCTGGTTCGGCATTGCGATGAAGACGAGGTCTCGGCTGACGCGAACCAGCTCGCGGATGAGCGCGCCCGCCCCGCCTCGCACGTGCCAGAGCGCGGCGAAGTTCCAGACGAAGTCGAAGCGGCGGTCGGCGAAGGGGAGACGGCGCGGGTCGCTGCAAAAGACGAGGTCGACCGGCAGCCCGAGGCTGTCCCAGTGGGTTCGGATTTCGGCGAGCCGGTCGCGGTCAACATCGAGGAGGGTGACGCGCTTGCCCAGCTGCGCTAGCCGAACGCTGTTGATGCCGTCGACACCGGCCATGCCGTAGACCGGTGCTTCCAGCACCGTCGCGAACGGGAAGCGGCGGTCGATCCGCTCGAGGAGATCGTTCAGGATCAGCCGCTCATAGACGACGCCGAGCCCTTCCGCGGTCGTGGCGCTCACGATGCCCGCTCCGCGACGGCAAGGAGGCCCGTGCCCACCGGCAGGTCGAACCGACGGAGGAGCACCGCCTCGAGCCGTCCGATGACGTCGAGGATGAGGTTCACAGGCGGCGACGCCGGCTCCATCTCCACCTGATAGGCCCCATCGGTTATCGGGGCGGAGAGGCGGCGGGTCGGCCGCCTGCCCCGCGCCAGCAGCAGCGGCGCCGCGAGCGGGAAGATCAGGCAGTTGGTGTAGGTCAGGCGGCGGACCGCAAAGCCCGCTTCCTCCAGCCGCGTCCGCAGCTGCTCGGCGGTGTAGCGCCGGCGATGCCGGTTGATCGTGTCGTTGTAGGTCCACAGCCATTGAAACGCCGGCACCGTGATCGCCACCAGCCCGCCCGGACGCAGCACGCGCTGGCTCTCGCAGAGGACAGCGAAATCGTCGTCGCAGTGCTCGATGACATCGAGCGCCGCCACGAGGTCAAACGCGCTCTCCGGGAAGGGAAACGCCGCGGCGTCCGCCTGCACAACGATGCACTTCCGCTCCCGGGCAACGGCGAGGGCGCCCCGGTGCGGGTCGAACCCGATCACCTCGCCATACTGAGCGAGATGGTGCGCCATGTTGCCGGCGCCGCAGCCGACATCGAGGATGCGCAGCGGCCCGCTGCGGCCAGCAATGTGCGGTTCGAGGATCGCTTGGAGCGCGCGGGTCCGGCTCGCAAACCACCAGTGCCGGTCTTCGGGAAGGAGCTGCAGCACGAGCCGATCGTAGGCGATCCCCGCAGGCGGTGCCAGCGAGAACAACCCCTGCCGCTAGGCGCGCTTCACGAGCCGATTGTCGCGGAGCACCTTGACGAGCGCAGGAATGTTCACCGACCAGCCGACGCCGACGGCGCGCGGCGTCAGAATGCGCGGGTCCGACGGGTTCCAGAACGCGCGGCGCACCTGCTCGAAGCTCGGCGGGCGAAAATCGTACGGAACGACCCCAAACACCGTGCCGTGCCAAGTGCGGCGATCCTTGGGCGTTCTCAGCTCTTGGATGAGCGCGGCAAGGAGCACAAGCAGCGCAGTCGCGATCAGAAAGCGGTTCAGAGTAGCGCGCGCTTCCTTGGACATGCCGACACCTCGCGGGAGCCTCGGTAAAGGATAGCCGCTCTGCTCTCCGCGCGTCGGAGCGCCCGCCGTTCCTGACGCAGGCCGCTATACTTGGAATGCTCGGCTGCTGCCGCGCCATCGTCCGCAGCGGCCAGCAACGGGAGTTGTGCCATCGTCCCGAAGGCGCCCTTGAACCGGTCTCGCGCCGGGTCGACCCTTGCGCCACTGGTCCGGCGGTCGTGACTCTGTTTCCCCCGCTCTTCCCGCAGGTCCTCCGCCGGCGAGCCTCGGTGCGCGCGCGGTTGCTCCTCGGCATCGCCCTCTGTTCGATCCTCGCGCTTGCCGTCGCGCTCGGCGCGCTTGCCAGCGTCGACATCGTCACCGCGCAGGCGATGCCCGATGCTGACCGCGCGCGGGCGGTCGCCGGCGAGGTGTACGTCCTTCGCGCCGATGCCCTCCGCCAGTTGGAGGCGCTGCGCCGTGCCGCGCTGCTCCCCGCAGAAGAGGAGGCGCTCACCGCGATCGCCGCGGCGCAGCGCAGCGCGCAGCAGTCCCATGCTGCCCTCCGCCGGCTCCGCGAGCTCGCCCCCCCTCCCGAGGCGCAGGAGCGGCTTGATCAGATCGAGCGCCTGCATGCCGCCCTCGTCCAGCTCGCCGCCGAGGCCGAGCAAGCCCACGCTCGTGGCGCGCCGCTCGCCTGGCTGGAGAGCGGCCAGCAGCGGATTGCCGAGATGCTTGCTGTGCTCGACGAGTATGCCGCCCTCGAACAGCAGCAGCTGCTCGACCGGACCGCCCAGACGCGCCAGCAGATGCGGTCGACGCTGCTCCTCAGCGCGGGGGCCATCGCCGCAGCAGTCCTCGCCGGCGCGGTGGGCGGGGCTGCGCTGACCGGCCAAGTGCGCCGCCGCCTAGGCGAGGTCACGCGCGTCGTGCGCTTGATCGCCGCGTCCGATTTCACGGTGCGCCTGCCACCGCTTGGCGACGACGAGGTTGGGGCGCTTGCTGCCGCCATCAACCAGCTGGCTGACTCGCTTGCCGAAGGACGCGCCCGCCTCGAGGCGAGCGCCGCTCGGCTCGTTACCGTCAATGAGGCGGCCGCGGCGGTCACTTCGACGCTGCAGCTCGATGAACTCGTGAGCACAATCCTGGACCGCCTCACGCGCGTCGTCGCCGTCCAGAGAGCAGCGGTCTTTCTCAACCGCGACGATGGGCCAGTGCGTCTCGCGAGCCGACATTGGACGGACGCCGATGATGCGCTGTTCAGCGCGCTTGTCGCGAGCGCGGCCTCACCGCTCGCGCGCGGCGTCGTCGCTCTGCCGGCGGACCACTCCGCGAAAGTCGGCGTTCTCGCCGCCTCCGACCGGACCTTCGTCGCCCAGCCACTGATCGTGCGCGGGCAGCATGTCGGCTTTCTCGCCCTTGCCGCGCCGCCCGACGCGCCCTTTGACGACGATGACTGCCGCGCAATCGCGCTGTTCGGCGCCCATGTCGCGGCAGCGATCCATAACGCGCGTCTCTATGAAGCGAGCAAGCAGGCTGGCGTGACCGAAGAGCGCTCCCGCTTGGCGCGCGAGATCCACGACACGCTCGCCCAAGGACTTTCAGCGATCATCCTTCACCTAGAAGCGGCCGATGCGCTGCTCGACCGCGCCGGCGATGGCCCGAGCGATCAAGCGCGTCAGCATGTCCGTCGCGCCGGCGAGCTCGCTCGCGCCAATCTCGACGAAGCGCGGCGCTCGCTCCTAGATCTGCGCGCAGCCCCGCTCGAAGGGCTGGACCTTCCCAGCGCTCTCCAGCAGCTCGCCCAGACAACAGCGCAGGAAACCGGCATCCCTATCCGCTTCGAGGCCGAAGGCGCGTTCGACCGCTATCCTGCGCGCGTCGAGGCGGGGCTCTACCGCATTGCGCAAGAAGCGCTTGCCAATGCTGTCCGGCACGCTGCTCCCAGCGCGGTGACGATCCGTCTCGTGGCTGAGGGGCCGATGCTGCATCTCACTGTCGCCGACGACGGCCGCGGCTTCGACCCGGACGCAGTCCGCGCGACGGGAGGCGGCGGCTTCGGGATCACCGGGATGCGGGAGCGTGCCGCCCTGCTCGGCGGGACGCTCGCCGTCGAGAGCCGGCCTCACGCCGGAACGCGCATTCTCGTCACCGTGCCGAGCGGGCTGCCGACCCTCGCTCGCCCGCCGGTCGCGCGCTGCCGCTGACCGCGCCGGCGCGTCTTCCCGCTCGTACTATTGGCACGACGCGGGGCGTCGCCGTCCCCGCGACCGACGCTATCCTGCCGCCCCGGAGGGAATGCTGTGGCTTGGGAGACCATCCTGTTCGAACGCGACGGCCCGCTACGCCTGATCACGCTCAATCGGCCGCGCGTCCTCAACGCAATTTCGCGCCGCATGGTCGAGGAGCTGGCCGAGGCGTTCGCCGCCGTCGAGGCCGACCGAGAGGCGCGCGTGCTGCTGATCACCGGCGCGCCGCGACCAGACGGCCGCCCCTGCTTCTCCGCCGGCGCTGACCTGACCGAAGCGCGCGCCCAGCCGCTCTCGCCGAAGGACGACCTTGTCCGGCGCGCCCTCGAGTCGGCGTGGGAAGTCGCGCAGAACGACGGCCCCCGCCACGGTTCGATCTATCACACCCTCTTCGCTCGGCTCGAACGGATGCCTATCCCGAGCATCGCCGTTGTCGACGGCATTTGCACCACCGGCGCTCTCGAACTGATCCTCGCCTGCGACCTGCGCGTCGTCGCCGACACTGCCGAGATCAGCGACTGGCATCTCAAAAATCTCGGCGTCATCGGCGGCGCCGGCGTAACGACACGGCTGCCGCATCTCATCGGCGCGGCGCGCGCCAAAGAACTGATGTGGACTGGCGCCCCCCTCTCGGGCGAGGAAGCCTATCGGATCGGGCTCGCCAATCGCGTCTTCCCCTCCGCCGAACTGCTGCCACGCGCGAAGGACTTGGCGCGGACTATCGCTGCGCGGCCGCCCGCGGCGCTCGCGGCTAGCAAGGCAGTCATCAATGCCGCTCTCCGCCATACGCCCGCCGACGGTATCCGCTATAGCGCGCTCTGGTCGGCGTTGATTGCGCTCCAGCGCGAACTGGAAGGCGGGCCGCCGGCGGAGTAAGCTGCGGGCGGTCCTCCCCGGCGTGCTCAGGGCGTCGAACCGGGACTATCCGGCAGAGAGGCGCGATGCTCCGCCTTGCGATTACGCTGTTACGCAATTACAATGCTCCGGAAGGAGGAAGGCGATGGCTCAGCACAGTTCCAACCCAGGAGGCGGCTTCGACCCGCAGCGCTCGATCAACGAGCTTGGCGATCTCTTGCAGGGCATCGGGCGGACGATCGAGGAGGGGATCAACCGCATCGGCACCCGCGTCAATGTCATCACGGTTCGGGTCGATGACAAGGCGATCGAAGCGATCGACGCCCTCATCTCCGCGGGCGTGTTCAAGACCCGGTCTGAAGCGGCGGCCTACCTGATCGATGAGGGGATCGCTGCCAAGGCGTCGGTCTTCGAGGAAGTGAACGCCACCGCTCGGCGCATCAACGAGCTGCGCGACCAGATGAAAGATATTCTGCGGCAGGGGGTCGGCCGGCGGGCGAGCAGCGGGACGGCAAGCCGCGGCGCGCCGGCCAGCGCGCATGTCCCGAGCGGCGGGCATCCCAGTTCGACTTCCGATATCAACCCCGGCGAGACCCGGCCTGCTGGCGAGCCGTTCGACGACTGAGCACGCATTGCCGTCGCGCTCGCGCGAAGACCGAAGGGCGGCGAACGCCTGCGCCGAGGAGAATACTCGGTGGTCCGCCCGTTCCTTCTCCCCTGCCAGCGGCGACCTCATGCGGAAATGCCTGCCGTGGCGGTCCCCGCGGCTTGTCAGAGCGGGCGAGGCCGCTCGTGGGGCAGAGCAGCCGGCTGCCGCTGCGTTCACTGGCGCAGCCGTGCCGTTACCCGACGGGATCTCCTTGCCCGCTCGCGGAGGGCGGGCAGGGCAGCCTGCCGGGGGGCTGAGCGTCGCTTGGCGCTGCCGCGAAAGCGTCGTGCTCGGGCGGGATGAAACTTCTCTGGATTGTCCGCGGCGCAGCGGCTCCGCTCTCGCTGCGGCACGTTAGAGCGGCGAGAGGGCCAGTGTCGGGAGCGGGCACGCTGACGGAAGGAGCTGCCCCGCCGCGCAGCTCTCGGCTGGGCGGTCAGCAGCGAAGAGCGCCGCTCAGCCGCGCGACAGCGGCACCCCTGCGACCCGGCTGTTCCCCGTTCGAGAGGAGTTCGGCGCAGCGCCTCATCACCCGCGCGCATGCGCGCGGCGATCGGGGCGCCTGCCAAGCGCACCATACGCTTATCGAACCGCCTCGTCGATCACGCGCGTCAGCTCATCGATCGAGAACGGCTTGTTCAGCCATCCTGCCGCGTTGATATCGCTCGCTTTCTCCGGCGCTCGTCCGTCGGCGGTGAGCAGGACGATCGGGATTGCGGCGTAGCGCGGATGGCGCGCCACGGCCGCGGCAAACTGATAGCCGTTCATCCGGGGCATCATCAGGTCGAGCAGGATGACGTTTGGCGCGGCCCGGTCAAGCTGCGCGAGCGCTTCCTCGCCGTCGGCCGCCGTCACCACGCGGTAGCCCTCGATTTCGAGCACTTCTTGGATCGTTTGCCGCAGCGGCGCGTCGTCCTCAATCACCAGCACCGTCTTCGTCATCGGTTAGCCCGCCTCGCGCGGCAGCGTGATCGTCACGGTCGTGCCCCTGCCTTCGACACTCTCGACAGTGAGGGTCCCGCCGTGCGCTTCGACGATGGCGCGGCTGAGGAAAAGTCCGAGCCCGAGCCCGGGATAGGACGCCGCCGCGTTCGAGGCGCGGAAGAACGGCGTGGTCAAGAGCGGGAGGTCGCTCGCGGGGATTCCGATACCGCTGTCGCGAACGCGCAGGACAATCGTGTCCGCGCTCTCCGCAACCGAGACCTGCACTGGCTGGTCGGGGCGGGAGAATTTCCTCGCGTTCGCAACGAGGTTGTCCAGCGCTTGGTGGAGCCGACGACGGTCGGCGTTGACCCACACCGGCGCTTCCGGCGCCGTGACCGCGACCGTCGGCGCTGCCGCACCGCCAAAAGCCGGCGGAGACGCAACCTCGTCCAGCACGGTCCGGAGGTCGAACCGTTCGCGGGTGAGCCGAAGCGAGCCTTCGCGCGCGCGGGCGGCATCGACGAGGTCGGCCCCGAACGCAGTCAGGCGGTCCGCTTCGCGCAGGATGATATCGACTGCGCGGCCGAACCGCTCGGCCGAGATGGCGGCAGGATGCTGCAGCGATCGCTTCAGCAGCTCGGCATTCGCGCGGATCGAGGCGAGCGGGGTGCGCATCTCATGCGAGGCGGCAGCAAGCAAGTGCTCCTTCATGCGCGCCGCTTGCCGCTCGTCGGTGACGTCGTGGAGAACGACGACAGCGCCGCTGAGCTGCCCTGCCTCGTCGCGAAGGGGGCCGGCGCTCAGGTCGACCTCGCGGTAGCTGCCGCTTCGATGGCGCAAGCGATACGATTCGGCGACTACCCGCTCGCCCGCTCCGGCTCGAGCGAGCGCAGCGGCGAGCCGCGCTTGGTCTTCCGGGTGCGCTACTCGGTCGAGACGGTCTCCCACCAGTTCGCCGGCTTCTACGCCGAGCAGGTCGCGCCAGCTCGGATTGGCATAAACGAGCCGCCCTGCGCGGTCGAGCACTCCGATCGCCTCGACCGCGCCGTGCGCGACCGCCTCCCACCGGGCTTCGCTCTCGGCAAGCGCGTGCCGGAGCTGCCGGATCCGGTCCATCAGCCGCAGCTGGACGGCGATGTCCGGACTCGCTCGCTCTGTGTCGGGGGCATATTCCTTGCCCACTGCCGCTTCTGCCTCCGGGGTCCGCTTCAGGTAGATCGTGACGAGACAGCCAGGGTCGCCGAGGGCGATCCGGCGATGCAGCACGACTTTGGCGTAGCCGAAGTTGCGCGCCGCGATCCCGCCAAACACTGAACTCGTCATGAAGCAGAGCGACGGCGACCGGCGCACGATCTGATCGAACGGGCAGCTTGTCGTTTGAACGACGACCTTGTCGTCATCGAGCGACACGAGCGAGAAATTGCCGCCGATCTTCTGCTTGAGGTCGACAATCACGTGGGCATACTCCTCGCGCGTCAGCGGCCGGTCGATCCCCCAGAACTGCTTGTAGCTCTCCTCAATCGCCGCACCCATCGACAGCCCCACCGTCATGATGTATGCCCCCGCCACCTCGCTGCCGAGCATGCTCTCGTGGAGGTAGCCGAGACCCGTGATCAGCTGTTGGAGAAATCGTTCCCGGTTGAGATCGACCGGGGTTTCGAACTGCGGCGCGGCGGCCATGTTGCTCGTGACCTCCCTGCGAGAGCAAACACGCGTTGTGAAGTACTGTATCAGATCGCTCCGAGGCAGGCCTGCTCGGCAGCATGCTCGAGACAGCCCGGACCTGCCGCGAAAGGAAGGAGGCGTCATGTCGCCGGCGGCTGCTATGCTTGCCTTGGCGCCTCGCTGGGGCAGGGGAGGAGCGTGTGTCCTCGCTCACCATTCTCCACGTCAACGACAGTCCAAACGACCGGCTCGCTGTCGCGCGCGCCCTCGGACAGGCGTTTCCCCACGCGCAGGTGCGCCGGGTCACGCATCCCGATGCGCTTGAGGAGGCCCTCACGCACCCCGTTGACCTTGTCATTGCGGAGGTTCCTCTCTCGTGGGGCGATGGGCAGCGAATTCTCGCGCGCGCCCGCGAGCATCAGCCGGACGTTCCGGTTATCGTCGTCGCCGAAGGCGGGGAGGAGCAGGACGCGAGGGGGCTTGTTGAGGCCGGGGTCGATGGCTATCTTGTGGCGGCGGCGCAGGTTGATCTCTCGCTCATCGCCGCGGCGCAGACCGCGCTGCGCGCCGCGGCAGCGCGGCGACAGGCGTCCGAGGCCGAGGCGGCCCTCCAGCGGACCCGCGCCCGGCAGCAGCGTGTCGTCGAGATAGCGCGCGCGCTTGCTGACGGCCGTCACGATGTCGCCGTCATCGCCGACCTGCTCGCGCACGCCGCGGCCGCCGCCGTCGGCGACTTCGCTGCCGTCCAAGTGTTCCTCGAAGACCAAGTTCCTCAGGCGATGCTGGTCACCCATGACCTCGCTCCCTCAATCGTTGAGCGGCTGCAGTTGGCCTTCCGGGCGGCGCCGGACGTGCGGCGCGAAGGGATCACCGGCCGCGTGCTGGCGAGCGGCGAGCCAATGCTCCTGAACGACCGGGCAGAGGTTCTCGCGCACGTCAGCCTTGTCTCGCGTGACATAGCAGAGGAGCTGGGGCTGACGGCACTGCTGGCGGTGCCGCTGCTTGCCGGCGACCGGCCGTGCGGCGTCTTGATGTGCGGGCGTGTCTCTCCCGGCTGTCCCTACGGCGAGGAAGAGCTGAACCTTGCCCAAGAACTGGCCGCCCCTGCCGCAGTTGCCATCGAGGCCGCGGCCGCCCTGCGCCACGCCGACGAGGCGCTGCGCGCCCGCGAACGCCTGCTCTCGATGGCGATCCACGAGATCCAAAATCCGCTCGCCGGGATCAAAGGGCTCGCCCAGCTGCTCCGCCGGCTGGAGGAGAGCGGCCGCCTAACCGCCGACCGGCTGCGCGAGGGGCTGCGCTCGATCGACGAGTCGATCGACCGGTTGACCCGGATCGTCCAAGACCTGCTCGACCTCTCCCGCAGCCAAACCGGCCAGCTTTCGGTCGCGCTCGAACCGATCGACCTTGGCCAGCTGCTCGACCGTCTCGTGCGCCGGTACGCAGCAGCCGGGGTCACGCTTGTCTGCACCGAGCATGAGACCGGGCCCGTTCTCGCGGACCCTGCGCGCCTTGAGCAGGTGTTTACCAATGTCCTCGATAACGCCGTCAAGTACTCGCCCCCCGGCGCGCCCATCGTTGTTCGACTAGGACGCGAGGCGGCGGGGCTCCTTGTCACGGTGACCGATCACGGGATCGGACTGCCGAGCGATGCCTTAGAGACTATCTTCGAGCCGTATCGCCGCGCTTCCAACGCCACCGCTGCCCAAATTCCCGGTCTCGGCCTCGGCTTGTTCATCGCTCGCCAGATCGTTGAGCAGCATGCGGGCGTCATCGCGGCAGAGAGCCCCGGGGAGGGACGCGGCACCACCATCCGGATTTGGCTTCCCGCGGCTCCCGCCAGCTAGCTGCGGATCACCCACCGCGCGAGCACGCCGCGGAGCAGCGCTTCGAGGGCGTCTAGCCCGAGCGGCTTGACCATGTAGTCGTTCGCGCCCAGCGAGGCAGCCCGCTGGCGGTCTCTCTCGTCATCAGCCATCGAGAGCATCACCACGGGGACCTCGCTCCAGCCCGGCGCGGCACGGATGGCCGCGAGCACGTCGAATCCTGAGGCGCCCGGCAGGCGGATATCGAGCAGGGCGAGGTCCGGCGGGGGACCGCTCACAGCGGCAAGTGCGTCATGGCCGGTGGCGAAGCGCGCAATTTCCACGCGCTCATGCGCCGGCGCAACCTCGTTGAGCGCCATTTCCGTGAGCAGCGCTTGGGCGGGGTCGTCCTCGGCAAGCATGATCCGGATCATCGGGAGGAAGCCGCGGCAGGGAGAGGGCTCAGCGCACCACGCGGAAGCGCCACGGGGCGAGCTCGATTGGGTCAGGGTCGCGCGGCAGGTCCTCGTCGCTGCGCAGACCGGAAAGCGCTTCGGCGCGCAGCCGCTCAAGCGTGTCGAGCCCGCGCTTCGTGTCGGCGGCCACCTTGACCCGATGGCTCTGCCGCAGCCGGAATTTGAACCGCCAGTAGGTGAACCGTTTCCAATCGAGGTAGGAGATGCGCTCGCCGGGGGGCAGGGCAGCATCCTCGCGGAACCGCGCCAGCAGCTCGGAAAGGGGGAGCCCATAGATCCGCTCGGCTGTCTCCTCGGGCAAGCGCCGGTGCGGCGTCAGGCCGGTGATGTAGCTTTTCGCTACCTCCTCTTCCACGGCGCGCCAGAGCGCCTCTTCGACGACGACGCCGTAGTGATAGTTCAGGACGGTCCGGTATTTGGCGGGGCCGATCGCCTCTTGAAACGCTGCCTCGTCGAACCCGCCCGGCGGGGCGCCGTAGAACAGCAGCTGCTCCACTTCGTCAAGCGGGAAGAGCGGTCCAAGCTCGGCGACGAACCGCTCAACAAGGGCCAGCCAGTCGAAGGCTTCGCCGTCGATAAGAAACAGATACCGCCGGCCGTCGTACTCATCCTCGACGCGGTCCCAGCGCCGGATAGCGGTGAGGAGCGCAGGCCACCACGGCTCCCCGCGCTCGAGCGCCTGCCGCAGCCGCTCGATAGCGTGCCCCTCGCCCGCCCAGATCAGCCCGTCTTCGCGGGCGGCAAGCGGCTGCTCGGAGAGCCTGCTCATCGCCGCTTCTCCCGCAGCCGCGCGAGAAAGCGCTCGGTCGGCAGCGTGTTCACGATCGCCTCTGGCCCAAGCCACGCCCGCCGCGCGATGCCCACGCCATAGCGGGCGAGGCTGAACTGGTCGGCGCTGTGGGCATCGGTGGCGATGACAAGCGGCACGCCAAGCTGGTGCGCAAGCCGAGCATGTTCCTCGTTCAGGTCGAGCCGCGCCGGATGCGCGTTGATTTCCACCCATGTCCCGCTCTCTGCGCAGGCGCGCAGGACCGCTTCAACATCCACCGCCACGGGGTCGCGCCGGCCGATCAGCCGGCCCGTGAGGTGGCCGATCACGGTAACGGCGGGGTGGCGCGCTGCCGCGATCAGCCGCGCGGTCATCTTCTCGCGCGGCTGATCCATAGCCGAATGGACCGAAGCGACTACGACATCGAGCTGCTCCAGCACCGCGTCGGGGTAGTCGAGTGTGCCGTCGGCGCGGATGTCCACTTCTGCGCCGGCGAGCAGGAGCGGTCCTTCCGGATGCGCCTCGTTGTAGCGCTGCACTCGGGCGATCTGTTCTTGAAGGCGCTCAACGCTCAGGCCGTTCGCGACGGCGCGGCCGCCCGAATGGTCGGTGATGGCTAAATAGGCATACCCTTGCGCTGCCGCGCCGGCGGCCATCTGCTCGAGGGGGTCTGAACCGTCCGACCAATCGGTGTGGGCATGGAGGTCGCCCTGCAGGTCGGTCACCTCGACGAGCCGGGGCAGCGTCCCGTCGGCAGCGCACTCCAGTTCGCCGCGACCTTCGCGCAATTCCGGGGGGATCCAAGCGAGCCCAAGGGCAGCGTACAGCGCGCTCTCGTCGGCAAAGCCCTCGCGGTCGCGCGGGGCGAGGCCGAACGGCCCAATGCGCACGCCCCAGTGGCGGGCGCGGGCGGCCAAGGCCTCGTTGTGCGCAGCGCTGCCCGTCCACCATTGCCACAGCGAGCCAAAGGCGGCGGGCGGCGCGAACCGGACGGCGATGGTGAGCCCGTGGAGGGGGAAGCGCGCGCCGAGCGGGTCGAAAGGAACGGCCTCCGGCAGCTGAGCAAGCAGCGCCGCGCGCGCTGCCTCGGGCAGGTCAGCGGCAACGGCGAGATTGACGTCGCCCACGCGTTCGGCGAAGCGGCGAAGACTGCCCGCCGGCTCAGCGCGCTGGACCCCGGGCAGCGCAGAGACGACCTCGATCGCGGTTGTTGCCGCCGCAGTTGCGCGCAGCAGGTCGAACCGGCTGCTTGCCGGCTCGACGGCGAGCAGCCCGCGCGCGATCCGCTCTGCCGTCGTCTTGCCGACAAGCTGCTCAAGCCGCGCATCGGCCAGTGCCGCCTGAAGGGCGGGACGCGAGACGATCCCCGCCGCAAGCAGCTTGCCGGCGGTCTTCGGCCCGATCCCTGGCAGCCGAGTCAGTTCGCGGACCGTCTCGGGCACGTCCTCGTGCAGCCGGTCGAGAAATGCCAAGCGGCCTGTTTCGCTGCGCTCGATGATTTTGGCCGCGATCGCCTCTCCGATCCCCGGCAGGGCGCGCAGCGCCTCTTCGTCAAGCGACGCCGCAGGAACGCGCAGCCGCTCGAGGGCCTCAGCGGCGCGTCGGTAGGCGCGAACTTTGAACGGGTTCTCTCCCCGAATTTCGAGGAGGTCGGCGATCTCCTCGAACATCGCGGCCAGTTCGGCATTGGTGGGACGTGGCACGGTTGGCGCATCCTTTCGCTCCCAGCAGTTCGCACCGGGAGCGTCCGCTCATTATAGCTGCTTGCTCCCTCCTGCTCGCCTGCTTCGCGCTAGAGACGATCTGCGCTGTTTTCAGGCTCTCCGGGATGAGCGAGGAACGTCTCCGGCGTGGTCCGTCCTGGCCCGTGGCGGGCCGCCGCCGGCTTGTCCTCTCCGGGATGAGCGAGGAATGTCTCCGGCGTGGTCTGCCGCCGGCCGCCGTCTTCCTCCGCCTCACGGCGTCTTCTCGGCGGAGCGCCGCTTTCGGCGAGCGGGTTCGCAGGCAGGTCAGGCGCTGGGCAGCGCGGCGACAGCCCGCGTCGCTTCGTCGAGGGCGCGCAGCCG
>JANWZD010000009.1:132041-141911 GCA_025054935.1 Dehalococcoidia bacterium
AGTGGTCGCGTGGGAGAGGGTCAGCTGCGCGATGCTCTCGCGGGTCTGCCGGACCGCTTGGATGAGGTTCGTCAGCTTCTCGATTTCGGGGTCGAGCGCGGGGGCAAGAAGGCGCCCGTCGATCCGCTGGGCAGCGGTAGCGGTCACCCGGTCGGCGATCCGCCAGACGGCCTCGCTCGCTTCAGCGCTCTCGGCGAGGATGGTGGTGATAATCCCGGCAGGAACGCCGGCAGCGAGGGCCGCTGTTGCGCCGTGGCGAAGGTCGGCGAGCTCGCCGGCCGCCTCGACAATCGCCGCGCTAATCGGCCAGTTCGGCAGCGACCGACGCAGGACAAACTGCACTGCCGCACGGTTGGAGAGGCCGGCGAAGTCGCGCATCGCCTCGGACACCCGTCCCGGCCGGATGAACGGCGCATAGCGGCGCCGAGCGCGGCGCAGCGCTCGTCGGAGCATCACGATCGGCAGGGCGACGAGCACTCCGATAATCACCGCATTGGCGATCACAATCGCGGCGACGATAAGAAATACGGTGGCGAGCAGACCGACGATGTCGCCCATAGGCGGCGCCCTTTCGTGCACGAGTGCGAGGCCGCAGCAGCAAACTGCCGCGGCGAAGAGATTCTACCCCGGAACGGCAGGCCGAACGATGACGAGCGCGCGGCCGGCGTCGAGGTAGCGGCGGGCGACGCGCAGGACGTCGTCGGCAGTGACGCGCCGCACCTGCTCGGCAAACGCCTCCGCGGACTCGTAGCAGTCCAGCGCGGTCAGCGTCGCAAGCTGATTCGCTTGGGCGCCGCTCGTCTCCTCGGCCATGATCCGACGCCCCGCCAGCTGGCCGGCGGCGGCTTGCAGCTCGGCAGCGGTGAGCGGCTGCTCGATGATCCGGCGAAGCTCGTCGCCGATCAGCGCGATCACCTGCTCGACATTCGCGGGGTCGGTTCCTGCTTGGGCGTAGAAGAGACCGGTATCGCTCAGCAAGCTGAGCCCCGACCCCGCAACGTACGCAAGGGCGCGGCGGGTGCGGATTTCGGCGAATAAGCGTCCGGACGGGGAGCCGAGCACGGCGTCGATGATCGCGAGGGCGTAGCGGTCGGGGTCGCGTCGGCCGGGGGTCGGCAGCCCGATGACGACTAGGGCTTGGCGCTGCCCGGCGACGCGCTCGATGCGCTCATCGCTGGCCCGCGGCGGAATTGGACACGGCGTTCGGTCCGCGGGCGTGCCGGCCGGCAGTGGCCCAACGACCTGCTCCAGCGCGGCAAAGGCGCGCTCTGCCGCGATCTGCCCGACAACAGCGACGGTAGTATTCGCCCCGACGAACGCCTGCTGGCGCAGCGCGAGGAGGCGGTCGCGGTCGATCCGATCGATCGTCTCTGGCCGACCGAGCACAGGGTGCCCGCCGGGATGGCCGCGCCAGACCGTCTCGACCAGCGTGTCGAATGCAAGGGGGGCCGGGTCGGCGCTGCGCCGCTGGATTTCGATCCGCACGAGATTGCGGTCGCGCTCAATCTGGTCGGCGGCAAAGCGCGGCGCGTTCAGGATATCGGCCAGTACCTCGAAGGCAAGCTGCTGCTCATCGGCCGGGACAGTAACCGAGATCGTCGTGATCTCGTGGGAAGCGGCAACCCCAATCCCGCCGCCTGTGACGCCGATGGCGCGCCGCAAGGCGTCCTCCGTCGGCCAGCGCTCGGTGCCGAGCAGGTGCGCCCGGGCGAGCAGATTGCGCGCGCCCGCTTCTTCTTCTGGCTCGTCGCGGGCGCCGGAGCGCAGCGCGACAGTCAGGGCGACAACGCCGGAGGTAGGCCGCTCCTTGGCAAGGAGCAGCGCCCCGTTTGGCAGCTGCTGACGGGCGATTGCGTCGGTGGGCGAGGAGGACGACACGCCAGCGATCGCCTCGTCGCTGGCCCTCAAAATGTCACCACCACAGTCGTCAGATGATCGAGGTCGAGGTAGGCGCGGGCGACACGCTGAACGTCCGCGGGCGTGATCCGGTCGAGGCGTTCCAGCCAGTGCTCCCAGGGCTCGAGCAGGCCGAGCGCCGCATCGCGCGCCAGCCGCCGTGCTTGGCCAAGATTGCGTTCCTCGGCGATTTGGCGGCTGCCGCGAATGCTGCGGACGGCGTCGTCAATCTCTTGTTGGGAGACCGGTTCGTCCCGCACGCGCTGGAGCTCAGCGAGGATAAGCGTCTTCACCTCGTCCAGCTTGTCGGGGGTTGTTACTGCTGACGCCGCCCACGCGCCCGTGTCGGTCAGCCCAAAGTAGGAGGTGCCGACCGAGGTGGCAAGCCCGCGCCGATCGCGGATCTCGCTCGCCAGCCGCCGTCCGGGATGGTCAAGGATGGCGTCGAGGACGATGAAGGCGTCGCGGTCGTCGCTCGTTGCCGCGGGAGCGAGGCCGCCCATCATTAGGTAGGCCTGCCGCTCGCCGAGCGAGACACGCACCTCGCGCGCCTCCTCGGGTGCCGGCTCGATCACCACCGGCCGGTGCACCCAAGCGCCGCTTGGCAAGCGCGCGAACGCCTCTTCGACGGCGGCGACTGCTTCGGCATGGCGGACGCGCCCGGCAATGCCGATGGTCATGTTGCCGGCGACATATCGCTGCTCGCGGTAGGCGAGGATCGTCGCAAGGGGAATATTTTGGACGCTTTCGATTGTCCCCCCGATCAGCCGCCGCGCTGGGTGAATGCGGAAGACATTGCTGTAGAACAGGTCGCCCGCAAGCGCCCCCGGCGTGTTCTGTCGCCGGTTCAGCTCTTCGAAGACGACCCGCCGCTCGCGGTTGAAGTGCTCCTCGGGGAAGGTGCTGTCGAGCAGCATATCGGCAAGCACATCGAGCGCCAGCCGGAACTCCTCGGCGGGCACCGCGATGAAGTAGTCGGTCAGCTCCCAACTGGTTGTGGCGTTGATCTCGCCGCCGACAGCTTCAATGGCGCCGAAAACGGCTTGGTTGCTCGGCCGGCGGGAAGTGCCGAGAAAGTGGGCGTGCTCGAGCCAGTGAGAGCCGCCGCTTGTGGTATCGTCTTCATCCCGCGAGCCGGCGCGCACGGCCACAACGACAGCGACGGTGGAGGAGTCGAGCCGCTCTTTGGTCAGGACGAGCAGACCGTTCGGCAAGAGCGTCGCCCGTTCGGCCAGCTCAGAAACGATCCCGCCAACAGGCAGCTCCCCGGTGGTGGCGATGCCGCCCTCCGCTCCTTCAATGACGGCCGAAGCGTGGACGGACGCTCGCCCAGCCGGGAGGCGCAGCCGCGCCCCGTACGGGCCGTCGCTTTCCCCGCTCCACGCAATGTGGTCTTCGCGGACAACGCCGGCGGCGCTGGGAGGGTCGCCGCTCCATACCGCCTCGACGGCGGCTCCCGGCGGCAGACTGAGGCGGACGGTTCGTCGGCCAGGCGGCAGCCCGCGGGGGACGATCCCCACCTCAACGCCGCCGGGCAGCCCCTGCGCCCACAGCACAAGCGTTGGCGGGCTGACCGAGGTTGGGATGATCTCTGCTGTGACCACTGGCTCCGTCATTCTGGGACGCGCTGTCCCGCTGGAGTTGTCTGGCTATTGACTGTACGGGTGAATGGAGTGGCTGTCAACCGAGCGCGCAGGCTCCTCCCGCTCAGGCCGGCGCTGGCTGGCGAGTGGGCGCCGCGCGGCGCCGTGCCGGCGGCTTCGGCTTGGCGGCAAGGCCGAAGAAGACGCAGCCCAACAGCGAAAGGAGCGCGAGGATCGTGAACCCAAGGCGGTAATCGCCGGTCTGGTCGGCGAAATAGCCGGCAATCAGCGGTCCGCTGACGCTTCCCACCGTCACAATCATGTTCGAGACCCCAAAGATCTTGCCGAAAGCGGCCCGGCCGAAATAGTCGGCGCGGATCGCCGCCATCAGCGGCCCGCGCACGCCCCACGCGCCGCCGTGCAAGATCGCGAAGAGCACGACCATCCAGAACTCAGTGGCATAGGCGAGCGCCAGCAAGCCGGCAGCGTGGCCGAGCATTGCAAGGGCACTGATCGCCCGCTTGCTGAACCGGTCGCCCACGTAGCCGCCGACAAGCTGGCCGACAAACGACATCACCGTCGTGATGGTGACGGCGCTCGCCGCAACTTCGAGCGGAACGGCGAGCGATTGGCTGACGGCCGGCACGAGATGGACTGACATCGAGGCGACAATCAGCAATGCCGCTGCCTGGCCGAGCGAGATGTACCAGAACGCTGGCGTCCGGACGGCCTCGCTCAGGGTGAAAGCGGGACCGGCGGACTGCGCAGAGGGCGGAGCGCCGGGTGCCGGCGTCGGGTCACCGTCCGGCCGCAGTCCATACTTCTCTGGGGAGCTGTCGATCAACTGCGCGAGAGGCAGGCCGATGATGAGGACGATCACGGCAGAGGCGAGCGCCGTCGCCCGCCAGCCGATCGTCGTCAGCCCCCAAGCAACGACTAGGACCAACACCCCGCCGAGGCTGATGCCGGTTGAGATAATCGACAGCGCGGTCGCGCGTTTGCGCTCGAACCAGTTCACGACTGCCGTCGTGATGCTGACAAAGCCGGCGAGGGTCGCGCCAATCGAGGCGATAAGGAAGGAGCCGTACAGCCAAGGGATGGAGTGAGTGAAGCTGAGGAGCGCCAGCCCGAGCGCCGTGATGACCAGTCCGGCGCGCACGATCGGCCGGACGCCGAAGCGGTCGAGCAGCCATCCTTGGAGAGGGCCAGTGATGCCGAACTCGATCTGCGACAGCGAGGAAGCACCGGCAAAGACGGTCCGGCTCCAGCCGAACTCTGCTGTCATCGGCACAACATAGGCGGTGTACGATTGGTACAGCACGCCGGCGAGCGTCGCTTGAATGCCGACGCCGCCCGCGACAACCCACCACCCGCGAAAGATCTTCGGCACTACAGCAGCGCCCGCAGCACGAACGCTGCGCCGAGGACGATGAGCGGGACCCCCGCAACTGCGCCGGCCACCGAGAGGGAGAGCATCACGCCGATGACGATCAGGACAATCCCCGTAAGGCCGAGCAGCAGGCGGCCGACAATCCCAAGGAGCGCCGTCAGGAGGCGCCACGCTACTCGAAACGGCACGGTCAGGCAGCCCATCCTCTCCTTCCGTATACAGCCTCTAAGGGGGATGGTAGGCGGGCCGTCGGGGCGTGTCAAACCGCGGCTAGGGGTCGGAACAGTCGCGCGTGAAGCCGCAGCGCGTGCACACCAGCTTGCAGTGGCGGTCGAGCATGGGCGCGTCGCACAGATCGCAGCGCACGACCGGCTTTGGCGGCGCCGGTCGAGTTGACGGTCGGGTCATGCTGCTATTGTACCGGAGAACAGGCAGCCAGGCGAGTCTTAGCGCTCCCGTTCCGCTGAGCCGGCCTCAGCGCGGGCGCGGATGAGTGCGCGGAGAGAGGCCGTATCGACCTTCCCGCCGCGGTTGCGGGGGAGCGAGTCGAGGAAGACAATCTGTTTTGGCCGCTTCGGGCCGCTAAGGCGGCCGCGGAGCGCGGTCAGGATCGCTTCGGCATCGGCGGGGGAGCCGGGCGCAGGGACGACTGCGGCAACGACCCGCTCGCCCCAGTCGGGGTCGGGCAGGCCGAGCACTGCGGCATCGGCGACGGCAGCGATCTCTCGGAGCGCCGCCTCAACCTCTGCCGGGTAGACGTTGACGCCGCCGCTGATGATCACCTCTTTGCTGCGCCCGACGAGAAAGAGAAACCCGTCTTCATCGAAGCGGCCGAGGTCGCCGGTCCGATACCAGCCCTCGCTGAATGCTTCGTCGGGCGGCAGGCCGGCGTAGCCGGCGATCATGCCCGGCGAGCGGTACCAGATTTCGCCGACTTCGCCGGGACGCGCTGCTCCGGCGAGCCGCACCTCAATGCCCCACATCGGGCGTCCGACTGAGCCGGGCTTCGCTGCATGCTCGCCGGGCCCAAGCGCGGCCACGCCGCCAGCTTCCACAGAGGCGTAGTAGTCGTAGAGATTGGGGGTGAGCTGGCGCAGCACGGCGTCACGGTCGGCAGCCGGCAGCGGCGCGCCGCTGCTGATCAAGGCACGCATCGTCGGCCAGGGGCCGCCCCCCGCCGCTACGATCCGATGCAGCATCGTCGGGACGACGCAGGCGGTCGTGATCCCCGCCTCGCGGACGAGCCGGTCGGCCGCCGCGGCGTCGAACTTGCCGGGAAGCCAGACAGTCGCGCCCAGGTAGAGGTGGGACAGGGTGAAGCTGCGGCCTCCGCCAGTGTGGAGCGGCATGAGGTTCAGGTAGCGGTCGTCGGCGCTGAAGCGAAACGTGATCACTTGGGCGAGGAAGCGGAATGCCATCGCGGCATGGGTGACGACCGCCCCTTTCGGCTTGCCGGTGGTGCCGGAAGAGAGCATCACGAAACAGGGGTCGTCGCTCGCGGGAGCGAGGTCAGCATCGCCGCCCCCGCTGAGGAGCGCGTCATAGGTGCCGTCCTCGAGCGTGACAAGTAGCCGGTCGGAGGGCCAGCCGCCCAAAGGGCGCTCGGCGACCAGTGCGGCCGGGGAGAACCGCTCGGCGACGTCGGCGATTTCGGCGGGCGTCGCGGCGGCATCGACCGGAAGGGCGGCTGCTCCGAGGCGCACGGCGGCAAGGATCGCTTCGAGATGTTCGCGCCGGTTGCCGAGCGCAATGGCGACGCGGTCGCCGCGCCGAATGCCGCGCCGCGCAAGTCCGGCTGCGAGTGCGCTGATGCGCTCCGCCAGCTCGCGGTACGTGGTTGTCCGGGTTGGCTCGACGATCGCCGGCCGGTGTGGGTCGCGCCGCGCGATGGCGTGGACGGCGTTGCAGAGGTTCATCGTGGCGGGGCGCTGCTCGGCGGCCTCGCGGCGAGGAGGACGCTCGCGCAGCGGGAGCAGGCGAACGGGGCGACCTCCGCCCCGTTCGCTCCCTCGCTAGCGCGGCAGGCCGAGGACGCGCAGGGCGACGGTATTGAGCGCGTTCTCCGGGGTGCCGCCGTTGTGCGCGCCGGCGATCGCGCCCATGTAGCGCCGCTCCCAGCGCGCGGCCAGCGGCGCGAACTGGGGCGAGTGATGCCCGATTTGGCTGCCCATGCCGATGAGGTCGCAGGCGAACTTGACGTGCAGCTGGCCGTAGACCTTCGTCCAGACTTGGCGAACTGCCGTCTCGCGGTCTGGCGCGGGGCCGCCGCTCTCGAGCATCGAGGCAACGCGATAGGCGAGCAGGCGCGAGATCTGATTGTGGATCATGAAGTCGGCAAGGCCGTTCTGGACCCACTCGTCCTCGATCAGCGGCCGGCCGTTAACCTTCGTCTGCTTGGCATAGAGGACGAGGTCTTCGAGGTCGCGCCGGGTTTCCGTCCAGCCGCCAAGGCCAGCGGCGCGCATCGTGTTGAGGGTCATCGCGAGGTGGTAGAAGCCGCGATTGACTTCGCCCAGCACGGCGTCCGCCGGGACACGGACATCTTCGAAATAGACTTGGTTCACCCGGTAGCCGTCCATCGTCCAGAGCGGGAGGATCTGGATCCCGGGCGTCTTCATATCGATCACCATGATCGAGATCCCGCGGTGACGCTCGGCGCTCGGGTCAGTCCGGACGAGCACCCAGTAGTAATCGGCATCTTGCAGGTGCTCGGTGTACATCTTGTTGCCGTTGATCACCCACTCATCGCCATCGCGGACGGCGCGGGTCTCGATCGAGGCGAGGTCGGTGCCGGCGTTCGCTTCGGTCATGCCGACGGCCCAAGTCGCCTCGCCGCGGGCGATCGGAGGCAGATACTTCTTCTTCTGCTCTTCGGTGCCGTAGTGGATGAGGGCAGGGCCGACGAAGTTTGCCGCCACTTGGTGCGCCGCGACAGGCGCGTGGGCGGCGGCCATCTCTTCATCGAAGACAAGGCGGTGCCAAATGTCCAAGCCGAGTCCGCCGTATTCCTTCGGCCAGGTGAGCGTCAGCCACCCTTTCTGGCCGAGCTTGCGCGTGAACGCCTTGTTGAACCCGTGCGGATAGTCCGTGCAGTGGGCATATTCATCCCGGATCTCGGGGGTCAGTTCCTTCTTCAGGAACTCACGGACTTCCAGACGGAACTTTTCAGCCGCTTCCGGGAAAGTGAAGTCCATTTCCTCTCCTTGTCCTTAGTGATGCTCCGCCGGTTGGGCCATTTCTGCGAGGAGCGCGGTCACGCGCTTCTTGTGCCAGCGAGGGTGGCCAAGGATCACTTCGGCACCCTTTGCCTTCCGAAAGTACAGCTCCATCTCGGAGCCGCGGATGAACCCGGCCCCGCCATGAATGTGGCAGCCCTCGATTGAGGCGTTCGTATACGCTTCGCTCGCCGCTGCTTTGGCGATGGCGACTTCCAAGCGCGCATCTTGTCCGACTGCCAGCTTATACGCCGCCTCGTAGACGCACAACTGGGCGCCGGTGATCTCGGTGACGACGCGCGCCATCTTATGCTGCAGCGCTTGGAACGACCCGATCGGCCGGCCGAACTGGATGCGCTGCTTGGAATAGTCGACGGCCAGCTCAAGGCAGCGCTCTGCCGCACCGATCGAGGCTGCGCTATGCACGACTGCCGCCTTCGCGAGCACATCTTGGAAGGGATGCCAAGCGCCTCGCTCCGGCCCGAGGAGGGACTCCGCTTCTGCGCCGTTCAGCTCGACGATGTATTGATGGTCTTTGCCAATGGTGTCGAGGATGGTCAGTTTCACCCCGCTTACCTTGGGGTCGACGAGGAAGAACGCGATGCCGTCGTCTCCCTCGCCGGTGCGTGCCGCGACGATCAGCAGGTCGGCGACGTGGGCATAGCTGATGTACAGCTTGGTGCCGGTCAGCGTCCAACCGCTGCCGGTGCGCTCGGCCCGCGTCTCGACTCCCCAGCCGTCGTAGGTGCCGCTCGGCTCGGTGAGGGCGAGGACGAAGATCTTCTCTCCCGAGGCGAGCTTCGGCAGCAGCTCGCGCTTTTGCTCCTCACTTCCTAGGGTGAGGATCGTCAGGGCGGCCTCGACCCCCGACGCGAAGAGCGGGCTCGGAAGGAGCGAGCGGCCGACCTCTTCGAACAGGATCGCCATGTCGCTCACATCACCCCCTTGGCCGCCGTACTCCTCGGGGATCATCAAACCAGTCCAGCCGAGCTCGCAGATCTTCTTCCACACGGCGGGGTCGAAGCCGATCCGGTCCTCTTCCATCTGACGGACGATCGCCGGATTGACAACCGTCTGGAGAAACTCGCGGGCAGTGCGCTTTAGGACCTGTTGCGTTTCGCTCGGGCCGAGCTCCATCCACTTCTCCTCAAGGACGGCGCGCCGGAACGGCCGGCGCTGCTTTCTCGAAGGCTCATTCTATCGCTAACAGGCAAGCGTATACAAACGCCGACGCGGTACAGTGATCCTACCACCGTAGAGCGAAGGAGTGCAGATGGATGCCGCTACGTTTTGGTCCAGTCTCGCCCCGTTGGGGATGGTCCGGCTGGTCGTTCGCACGCCGGTCGGCTTGATCGAAGTCGACCGCGCGCTTGAGCGTCCCCAGCTGTCCGAACGGTTTGTCAATTTCCCCGGACGGCCGATCGATCTCCATTTCTTTCGCGGGATGACCTATCAGCTCGAGTTCCATGACGGGTATCACGAGCATACGGGCCGGGTCGAACACGGAATCATCGCGCGCGATGCTGCCGGCAACGAACTGTTCAGCCTCTTTCTCGTTCGTCCGTCGGGAAGCGAGGAGCATGACCCCGCGCAAGTGGCGGCGTTTCGCGCCTTTCGCGACCGCGTGAAAGCGGCGGCCGTCTGAGTGCGCCGACGCGGCGGGGCGGAGAGGCGGCCAGCGCTACCACCAGCCGAGGATCTGGCGGTGTGCCGACCAGACGGTCGTCTGCGCCCCCAAAAAGTGCGGCCCCAGCGCCCACTCCTCCACCGGTTCCCGCACCACCCA